>NZ_JBVVPW010000036.1:0-67976 GCF_055811385.1 Mesorhizobium sp. WSM4849 | reverse complement strand
TTTCCGGCAAAACGAAACCCAAATTCAGGCGAAAATCTTAAATTAAATCAAAGCGTTCCGCGTTCTTCACGGACGACATGTTTCACAGTTCGGACACAGACCTGGTTTCGCCCTGGTGCGTCCGGCTGGCGAACGTCCATGTCGCTTCCCTCGTCCTAGTGGTCGCCGCCTCCGCAATGGCGGGACGGCCGGCGGTCCATTATGCCGCCGCACTGTCGCAGCGTACGAGGACTATCATGACCGCCGCCCTTCATCCCGCCGAACCGGCATTGGCAAACGACCGCGCCCGTCGCGGCGGCCGCGCGGGAAAGCGCGCCGGCGGATCGGCGGCGTTCGAGCAGCCGCCTTTCCGTCAGCTGAAAATCCCGCTGACCCCAACCAGGCTGGTTTCCGACGACGAGTTGGAATCGATCCATCTCGCCTCGCTGCGTGTTCTTAGGGAAATCGGCGTCGACGTGCTGCACGACGAGGCAAGGCGCATCATGAAGGCGCATGGCGCGGATGTCCGCGAAGGCAGCGAGCGGGTGCGCTTCGACAGCGACATGATCCTCGAGCTGGTTTCCCACTGCCCGTCGGAATTCACCATCCATGCTCGTAATCCGGCGCACAATGTCCGCTTCGGCGGCGACAACCTGATCATCTCGATGATGGCGTCGGCGCCCAATTGTTCCGACATCGATCGCGGCCGCCGGCCGGGCAACCAGCAGGACTACCGCAACTTCCTCAAGCTTGCGCAGATGCACAACATCCTCAATTGCACGGGCGGTTATCCGGTCGAGCCGATCGATATCCATCCGTCCGTCCGCCACCTCGAATGCATCCGCGATCTGAGCGTGCTCACCGACAAGGTGTTCCACATCTATTCGCTCGGCAAGGAGCGCAATGTCGACGGCATCGAGATCACCAGGATCGCGCGCGGCATCAGCGACGAACAGCTTCTTGAAGAGCCGTCGGTGTTCACCATCATCAACACCAATTCGCCGCTCAAGCTCGACGTGCCGATGATGGAAGGTATCATCCAGATGTCGAGCAAGGGCCAGGTCGTCATCGTGACGCCGTTCACCCTGTCGGGCGCCATGGCGCCGGTGACCATCGCCGGCGCGCTGGTGCAGCAGAATGCCGAAGCGCTGTCCGGCATTGCCTTCGCCCAGATGGTGCGCAAGGGCGCGCCAGTCGGCTATGGCGGCTTCACCTCCAACGTCGACATGAAGTCCGGCGCGCCGGCCTTCGGCACGCCGGAATACATGAAGGCGCAATTGGTCGGCGGCCAGCTCGCCCGCCGCTACAACATCCCCTACCGCACCTCCAACACCTGCGCCGCCAACACGGTCGATGCGCAGGCGGCCTATGAAAGCGTGTTCTCACTGTGGGGCGCCATCCAAGGCGGCGGCAATCTGATGATGCATGCGGCGGGCTGGCTGGAAGGCGGCCTGCGCTGCTCCTACGAGAAGACCATTCTGGACATCGATCTGCTGCAGATGGTGGCCGAGTTCCTGACCCCGCTCGACCTCTCCGAGGAGGCCCTCGGCTTCGACGCCATCCAGTCCGTCGGTCCGGGCGGCCATTTCTTCGGCACCCAGCATACCCAGGACCGCTACAAGACCGCTTTCTATTCGCCTATCATCTCCGACTGGCGCAATTTCGAGACCTGGGCGGAAGCCGGATCGCCGACGGCTATCGAAAAAGCCAACCGGGTGTGGAAGGAGCGGCTGGCTACTTATGAAGAGCCCTACATGGACCCGGCTATCCGCGAGGAGATCAACGCCTTCGTCGACAAACGCCGGTCCGAAGGCGGCGCGCCGACCGATTTTTGACCATCTGTATTGGTTTGATGAACAGTCGACCCCCACTCCGTCGAGCTTCGCTCGACACCTTTCCTCCGTTCGACGGGGTAGAGGAAGGGCGTGAGATTATTCCAGCCGGCGCCCTTCTCCGCTTTGTTTTCAGGCCCCGCTCACTCGATTCAATCTCTTCAAAAACGGAACTATCTTCATGAAATCTCATGCAAAAGCGGTTGTCATCGGCGGCGGCGTCGTCGGCTGCTCGGTGCTCTACCATCTGGCCAAGGCCGGCTGGACCGACATCGTGCTGATCGAGCGTTCGGAGCTCACCTCCGGCTCGTCCTGGCATGCGGCGGGCGGCTTCCATACGCTCAACGGCGATCCCAACGTGGCCAAACTGCAGGCCTATACGGTGCAGCTCTACAAGGAGATCGAAGAGCTTTCCGGCCAGTCGTGTTCGCTGCACCTGACGGGCGGCGTGATGATGGCCGACACACCCGAGCGCATGGATTTTTTGCGCCTTGCCCACGCCAAGGGCCGCTATCTCGGCATGGATACCGAGCTGATCACGCCGTCCGAGGCCAAGGCGATGTTCCCGCTGATGGACGAGACGAATTTCGTCGGCGCCATGTGGGATCCGGTCGAAGGCCATCTCGACCCTTCCGGCACCACCCACGCCTACGCCAAGGCCGCCAGGAAGATCGGCGCCGAGATCGTGCTGCGCAACCGCGTCGTCGAGCTGACGCAGGAGGTCGACGGCACCTGGAACGTCGTTACCGAACAAGGCACGGTCAAGGCTGACCACGTCGTCAACTGCGGCGGCCTGTGGGCGCGCGAGATCGGCCGCATGGTCGGGGTCGAGCTGCCGCTGCTTGCCATGGAGCATATGTACCTTTTGACCGAGCCGATGCCGGAGGTCGAAGAATTCAACAAGTCGACCGGCCGCGAAATGATCGGCGTTATGGACTTCAAGGGCGAGATCTACACCCGCCAGGAACGCAACGGCATCCTGCTCGGCACCTATGAAAAAGCCTGCAAGCCGTGGTCTCCGGTCAACACGCCGTGGGATTTCGGCCACGAATTGCTGCAGCCCGACATCGACCGCATCGCGCCGTCGCTGGAGATCGGCTTCAAGCATTTTCCCGGCATCGAGAAGGCCGGCATCAAGCAGATCATCAACGGTCCCTTCACCTTCGCGCTCGACGGCAATCCGCTGGTTGGCCCGGTGCAGGGCCTGACCAATTTCTGGTGCGCCTGCGCCGTCATGGCCGGTTTCTCGCAGGGTGGCGGCGTCGGCCTGGCATTGTCGAACTGGATGGTCCATGGCGATCCCGGCTTCGACGTCTGGGGCATGGACGTGGCGCGCTTCGGCGAGTGGGCGAGCCTGCGCTACACCAACGCCAAGGTGCGCGAGAACTATTCGCGCCGTTTCTCCATCCGCTTTCCCAACGAGGAATTGCCGGCCGCCAGACCGGCGCAGACGACGCCGCTCTACGACACGATGCTGGCCAACAACGCCGTCATGGGCGATAGTTGGGGGCTCGAAACCCCGCTCTGGTTCGCACCTGAAGGCACGGAGCCGAAGGACATCGTTTCCTTCCATCGCTCCAACGATTTCGGGCCGATCGGCGAGGAAGTGCGCACCACCCGCGAGAAGGTCGGCGTCACCGAGATCGCCAACTTCGCCAAATACGAAGTGTCCGGGCCGGGATCGGAAGATTTCCTCAACCGGCTGATGACCAACCGCATGCCGAAGATCGGCCGCATCGTGCTGACCCCGATGCTGAACGAGTTCGGCAGGCTGATCGGCGACTTCACCATCGCCAAGGCTGGTGAAGAGCGCTTCATGATCTGGAGCTCGTCGGCGGCGCAGAAGTATCACATGCGCTGGTTCGAGAAGCACCTGCCGAGGGATGGTAGCGTCCGCATCCACCGCTTCGACCAGACGCTTGTCGGCCTCTCGATCGCCGGGCCGAGATCGCGCGACCTGCTGCAGAAGCTTGTTGACGTGGATGTCTCGACCAAGGCTTTCCGCTTCATGGATTTCCGCGAGATGGCGGTCGGCGGCGCGCCCTGCATGGTCAATCGCATCACCTATACCGGCGATCTCGGCTACGAGATCTGGATGGCGCCGGCCTACCAGCGCCTTGTCTATAAGGCGATCAAGGATGCCGGTGCTGAGTTTGGCCTCGTCGATTTCGGCATGCGCGCCTTGCTCTCGATGCGCCTGGAAAAGAATTTTCCGACCTGGTTTCGCGAGCTGCGCCCGATCTACGGGCCGTTCGAAGGAGCAATGGATCGCTTTATCAAGCTCGAGAAGAACGATTTCATCGGACGCGAAGCGGCGGCCAAGGAACGGGCAGAAGAGCCGAAACTGCGTCGTGTCTCGTTCATCGTAGATGCCGCGGATGCTGACGTGATGGGCGACGAGCCAATCTGGGCCAAGGTCGGCGGCAAGGATTTTGGCACGGTGGAAAAGCCGCATGGCTATGGCGCGCCGCGCTTCGATATATCAGGCAAGGAAGTGCGCGGCTCCATGGCCGCGGAAGGCGCCTCGGCCGTGCGCGGCATTGTCGACGGCGACTGGCGCGTGGTTGGCTGGATCACCTCCGGCGGCTATGCGCATTACGTCCAGAAATCGATGGCGCAAGGCTATGTGCCGGCCGCCTTGGCCGAGAACGAGAGCGCCGGACTGTTCGAGATCGAAATCCTCGGACACCGGCGGCCAGCCCGCATCAATGTCGAGCCGCCCTTCGACCCGAGCGGCGAGAAGATGCGGACCTAGAGCACCGGACCCAAAGGCCAGCCCTCGCGCTTGACCCGGGGGTGGGACCGATTTGGGAAATCCGATGCTAGAACAAAAGAGAGAGCGACGGTGCGATTCGACTTGCCTGCCCGCCGCTCCGGCAGCGATTCAGGGCTGCCACATTGTGCGGGGCATGGTCTTCATGCTAGCGGAGCCGGCGGCAACTGGCACGGGCGATGAGAACTCGTTGAAGTATTCGATGAAATGGGACGAATGGCTTGCCGAGAGCAGAATCGGCCCCTTCCCGGCGGCGATTGTCATGGTCGCCGCTTACTTGGCCTTGCAAACCATCATATTGTCCGTTCTGGCCACTTGGGCAGGAACTGGCGTCGGCGTCGATGACGCGGAGCAACTGATTTATCTTCCCTATCTTTGGGCTGGATATGGCGGCTCGCAACCACCTCTCTACACATGGATCAACTGGCTGGCCGCGCAAATTTTCGGCACCAGTATTTTCACGCTGAAGCTCGTCAAATACTCCGTGCTGTTCCTCGCCGCCTGCAGTGTGTTCGCCGCCATGCGGCAGTTCGGCTACACGAAAGCGACGGCAGCGGCGGCCATGCTGGGACTTTTCACAATCCCGCAAATCGCCTGGGAATCACAGCGCGCCTTGTCGCATTCGGTCGCCGTTGTCGCCTTCTGCGCGCTGCTGCTGCTCGCCATGGCTAATCTGATCGAGCGGCGAAGCGTGATCGCCTATGCGATGTTTGGCTTGGCAACGGCTGCGGCAATTCTTGCCAAATACAACGACGTATTCCTGGTGGTAGCGCTTGTTGCGGCGGTGTTGTCGCTGCGCGAGTTGCGCGGCGCGATCCTCGATCCGAAATTCGCAATCAGCGTTGCCGTCGCGATATTGGTGCTGGCGCCAACCACATATTGGAGCCTCATGCATCCTGCCGATTTGCTGGCGAGAGGCGAGAAGTTCGGAATAGACCTACAGCAGGGGCGCATGACGGCCACGGCCATCGGCGCCGGCAAGTTTATCATGGGGACCTTCAATTTCGCTGTCTTGCCGGCGCTCGTTTCCGCGCTGGCTTTCGCGCTGGTGGGGTTCCGTTTCTCTGAGCGTCCCCCCAAGGCTCCGGCCAGGGAAGTTCTCTTGTGGCGTACCTTGGCGCTCGGCTTGGCCATGCTGGCGATACTTGTGGTGGCCACCGGCGTGACGGAGGTCAAGGCCCGTTGGCTGGTGCCGGTCCTGATCATCTTGCCACTGGCGACGGCCGCCTACATGGAACGGCTCTCACCACGCGGCAGGGACGCCCAGCTCCTGGTGATCGCGGCCGGAGCGATCATCGCCGTTCTGCTCGCGCCCGCCACTTGGTACTTCCAGATAAACGGGACCAGTGGTCTCTCGCGGATGATCCGGGTGGATTACCCGGCCCTGTATCGCCAGCTGACAGCTGACGGGCCGGTGAAAACCGCAATATCCGACGGTGCATGGGTCGGAAATCTGCGGCTGGTCGACGAAAAATTGGTCGCGCTTAACCAGGAAGTGCCGAATTTCGACAGGCTGGTGCAAGAGCCGGCCGTACTCGTCTGGCTCGACCGCGACGATCCGCGGCCGGTCATTCTGGATCAGCTCAAAAAAGCCGGCCATGAGCCGGACGGCCAACCAAGGCAAATCATGGTTCCGCTATTGCCTAGCACCGACAAGTCTGCCCGGCCCGGCGCGTATATAAGATTGAAGAGAACGGCTGCGGAAAAAGCCACAGCGCCCGAGGAAGGCGTTAGCAAAGGAGCCGAGGGTGGACAGGAACCCGACTGATCGGCCTCCTCGTCACCGCAGGATCATGCCGTTCGAGCCGGACGAAGCAGGCTCCATCGATGCGTTGCGCCTGAAGTCGCGGCGGAAGGCCGCTGAGCTCAACCAGCATGTGCTGGGCTACGGCGCACTGGCGGAAGCCGAGTGGCACGCCGCCGGCATTGCCGCCCCCGACCTGCCCGCCATGCGTCAGTACCGGCTCGACCGCATCCGCGCCGAGCTGAAGCGCCGCGACTATGCGGGGGCCCTGTTCTACGATCCGATCAATATCCGCTACGCGACCGACTCGACCAATATGCAGCTCTGGGTCGCGCACAATCCGACAAGGCATTGTTTCGTTGCCACCGAAGGCCCGGTGGTGCTGTTCGACTATTTTTCCTGCGAGCACCTTTCCGACCACTCCGGCGTGGTCGACGAGGTGCGGCCGGCAGTGTCGTGGATGTATCTCTACAGCGGCGAACTGACCGAGCAAAAGGTCCGCCGCTGGGCGGCCGGCATTGCCGATCTGGTGAGGGAGCATGGCGGCGGTATCAGCCGCATCGCCGTCGATCACATCAATCCCGAGGGCGTCGAAGAGCTCGCCTGCCTCGGCATCTCGATCGGCAATGGCGAAGCGCTGATGGAAAATGCACGTCTGATCAAATCGCCCGACGAAATCCTGGCCATGCGCCGGTCGATCGTCGCTTGCCAGGCGGCAATGGGCGAGATGGAAGCAGCATTGAGGCCAGGCATTTCCGAAAACGAACTGTGGGCCGAACTCCACCGCGGCAACATCGCGCGTGGCGGCGAATGGGTCGAAACCCGGCTCCTGACGTCCGGCCCGCGCACCAATCCCTGGTTCCAGGAATGCTCGTCGCGAACGATCGAAGCCGGCGATCTCGTCGCTTTCGATACCGACCTGATCGGCCCCTACGGTTTCTGCGCCGACCTGTCGCGCACCTGGCTCTGCGGCGACACCGAGCCGTCCAACGAGCAACGCGACCTGTTTCGCATCGCCGCCGACCAGATCGCCCACAACATCCGCCTGATGCAGCCGGGCATATCCTTCCGCGACCTTGTCGAACGCTCGGCGGTGCCGCCCGGAGATTGCTTCCCGGCGCGCTACGGCGTGCTCTATCACGGCGTCGGCCTGGCCGACGAATACCCGACGCTGCCGCATGCGATCGACTGGACTGAAGACACGCCCGACGGCGTGCTCGTGTCAGGCATGGTGCTTTGCGTCGAAAGCTATATCGGCCGGCTTGGCGGACGCGAGGGCGTCAAGATCGAGGAGCAGATCCTGATCACCGAAACCGGCAACGAGCAGCTTTCGACCTATCCGCTCGACGAGCGGCTGCTCGGCGGCTGACTGTTTTTATGCGATCGCCGCGACTGCCTCACGCAGCGCCACCACGATCTTTTCCGGTGTCGCTCTGGCAGTGATGAACGGCAGGCCCTTGCGCCGCCTTGTCCAGCCAACGGCCGCTACCTTCTGTGCCGCAGGCTCGAAGCGCCGCGCCAGCGCCCAGCTCTGGCAGTCGATGGCCGCGACATCGGCCTTGCCCTCGGCAATCGCGACGATCGAGGCGCGGTGGCCACCGCTTTCGCTGCGCTCAGAGAAGATGTTCAGGCTTTCGCCCAGCGCCTCCAGGTCACGCGTCAGCCCGACGAAGCCCGACATCGAATCGGAGTGGTTGAAGGTGAAGCGCATGTTGCGCAGCAGGTCGAGAGAAACAAGAGGGCTGCCGTCATCAGGTGCTCGAACAGACGGCGAGCCGTCCGCGCGCATCACGATGGCGCTCGAATAGAGTTCGCCCTGCCCGCCCTCGTATGCGTCGTAGCTCGGCTGGCCGACCACCTGGACATGCTCCGACAGGCCGAGTTCCATCGGCCCCCAGCAGGTCTGTGCGAACAGCAGCGCCGGATGCAGCCAAAGCCGGTGAAAATCCAGTTCGTCCGGCGGCAGCGTCGCCGGATCGGGCGCGATCACCTTTCCGGCGGCGTCACGGATGCCGCCGTCTACAGGCCACAGATCGGCATTGACGCGAGCGATGGTCTGCGGCGCGTCGATGCCTCTTTGCCGGAAGGCATCACGCAGCCGTGCCCATTGGGCATCGACCTCGCTCCGCATTTCGGGCCAGTCATACATCGGCAAGGCGGCAACGAAATCGCTCGTGCCGGGATTTTGATCGTTACGCTGAGAAACTGACGAGACCATTGACGCGCACCTGGGCATCGCAGCCGGCGATGCCGCAAAATTCATTCTTTCGGCGGCTCGGCGGGCACCGGCGCACTGCCAAGCCCATTGAGGCTGCGCGCCCTCACGCGCGGCTTGAACGCCCGGCCCGGTTCCGGCGTGCGCCGCAGCACCGGGTGGACGATCGGCTCCTTCGCCTTGAACGCATAAGCCTTGAGCAGCGCGAAATAGTTTGGATAGGCGTAGCCATTGTTCATCCGTAGCCACTCGTCCCGGCGCTCGCGAAACAACTTCGGCAGCCGGTACCAAGCCACCGTCGGGCTCTTGTGATGCACGAAATGCAAATTGTTGTTGAGGAACAGCAACGACAGCGGCGAACGCTCGACAATCACCGTGCGGCCTTCCGGATGCTCCGACCATTGATGCTCGGCGAAGGTACGGATCGAGATCAGCGACTGGCCGAGCCACACCGGCACTAGCACGTAGAGCCACAGCGGGATGCCGAAGCCGAACTGCACGACCGGCAGCACCACGGCGAGGCCGATGGCGTGCAGCAGCCATGCCTTGCGGATCACCTTGTCGCCGGCAAGCATCTGCTTGGCATCGTCGATGAAGAAGCCGGTGCACGACAGCCACGGGCCGAGAATAAGGCGGCCGATCATGGTGTTGTTGATTTTCAGCAGGAACTTCATCGCCGGCGGCAATTCGTCATGGTGCCACAGCGCCTTGTAGTAGCTTTCAGGATCGTCAAGCGGATCGGTCAACCGTTCGTCGGCATGGTGGCGCAGATGAATGGTCTTGAACCGGCGGAACGGCCAGACGAGGCCGATCGGCAGGAAGACGAAAGCTTCGTTGAGCTGCGCATTGCGGGTCGGATGGCCGTGCAGGACTTCGTGCGCCAGCGAGGATTGCAGCGCAGCCATCAAGGCCAGAACGACGAGCGCCAGCAGCGGATAGGACGGCCACAGGAACAGGCCGGCTGCGAGCCATGTGCCGTAACAGAAGAACGCGAGAAACACGGTCGGCCATTCGATGGCCGCATTGCGTCGTCTGTTATTCATGCTCGTCATGGATCGACCACTGCCCTTCCAGTCGCCGGAACCATTTTTGATTCCTGACAGTATTGTGTCAGGAGCGTTGACATGCTGCAACGCGACAAAGCGCACAAAATGTTGCGATTGCGCATTTTCAGCCGCATATGTTATTTATTGTAAACGACCTGGCGGATTCATTTACGCCTGAGGTGCCACTTTGGCGAACTCGGCGGAATTTTTTCCTCCCAATGGCCGGAATGACGATATGGACAAACGCGACCTGTCGACGATCTTTCGGGAGCGCCTGAAAATGCTCCTGACACGATCCGACTTGAACCAGTCCGCCTTCGCGACGGCGGTGGGCATCGATCGCTCGGCGCTTTCGCAGCTGCTGTCCGGCGCCTCGACACGCCTTCCCCGCGCCGAAACGCTGCTCAACATCGCCGCCGAATTCAAGGTGTCGCTCGACTGGCTGCTCGGCCTCAGCCAGGACGAAGGCGTCACCGGTGAAATCCGCGAGAGCCTGGAGATCGAGGAAGCGCCCGACGGCTTCGACCGCACGCTGCTGGCCAAATGGCATGCCGAGGCTGCGGGCACGAAGATCCGTTACGTGCCCGCCGGCATTCCCGATCTTCTGCGCACCGAGGCGCTTGTCGACTACGAGGCTGGTATTGCCAACAAGAGCCGCGAGGCGCAGGCCGGTGAGACGCAGTACCGCATCGACTACAACCGGCGGCCGGAAACCGACATGGAAGTCTGCATGCCGCGCCACACGCTGGAGATCTTTGCGCGCGGACTGGGCGTCTGGGACCGTTTCCCTGAGGCCGACCGCCACCAGCAGCTTCTTCACATGGCGACGCTGCTCGACGACCTTTATCCCACCTTCCGCCTGTTTCTCTATGACGGCCGGATGCGCTACTCGATCCCCTACACTATCTTTGGGCCTTATCGCGCCGCCATCTATGTCGGCGACATGTATCTGGTGCTGAACGCGACCCAGCCGGTCCGCACGCTGACCAGCCATTTCGACAATCTGATCCGCGCCGCCGACATCAACGCGCATGAGGCGGCCAGCTTTACGCAAAGGCTGGCGGAGATGCGATTTTGACGGCTTGTTTACCGCGCCGACATTGACGCCATATAAAGATTTCTTTATATCCTTATCTTAGCCAGCAGGTTCCGCAAAAGTGCCTCGCGGTTTTGCGATGAGAACCTGCGGCAATACAAAAACCTAAGCAGACGTAGCGGACGAGCGAAGTCTGCTTGGAATTCCCGGAAGGCGTATTTCCAATGACCAATCCAATTGACGCGCTGCTTGCCGGAAAGGGCGTTCTGCTTGCCGATGGCGCCACCGGTACCAATCTGTTCGCCATGGGGCTCGAGGCCGGCGAGGCTCCAGAGTTGCTGAACGAGACGGCTCCCGACACCATCACCAGTCTGCACCAGAACTTCGTCGATGCCGGCGCCGACATCATTCTCACCAACTCCTTCGGCGGCACCCGCCACCGGCTGAAGCTGCACCATGCGCAGGACCGCGTGCATGCGCTGAACAAGCGCGCCGCCGAGATCGCCCGCGCTGTCGCCGATAAAGCAGGCCGCAAGGTCATCGTGGCGGGCTCGGTCGGCCCGACCGGCGAGTTGCTGGTGCCGCTCGGCGCCATGACCTATGACGAGGCGGTCGAGGCCTTTGCCGAACAGATCGAGGGCCTGAAGGCCGGCGGCGCCGAAGTCGCCTGGATCGAGACCATGTCGGCGCCGGACGAAATCCGCGCCGCAGCCGAAGCCGCGATCCGCGTCGGCTTGCCCTATACCTATACCGGCTCCTTCGACACCGCCGGCCGCACCATGATGGGGCTGTTGCCGAAGGACATCCATGGCGTCGCCGATGGGCTGCCGCAGGCGCCGCTCGGTGTCGGCGCCAATTGCGGCGTCGGCGCCTCCGACATCCTCGCTTCGCTGCTCGACATGACCGAGGCGAAGCCGGAGGCGACGGTGATCGTCAAGGGCAATTGTGGCATTCCGGAATTTCGCGGCGCAGAAATCCATTATTCCGGCACGCCCGAACTGATGGCCGACTATGTCAGGCTGGCCGTCGATGCCGGCGCCAAAATCGTCGGCGGTTGCTGCGGCACCTCGTTCGCCCACCTCGCCGCCATGCGCAAGGCACTCGACGCGCACACCAGGTCGGATCGCCCGACCGTTGAGAAAATCGTCGAGCGCATCGGCCCGATGCGCAACAAGCAAGCCACAGTCAACACCGTCGAGACCAGCGAAGCCCGCCGCGAGCGCCGGCGTAGCCGCGCCTGACAAATGTTGAAAAAGGCCGGCAAGGTTTTCCTTGCCGGCCTGTCTCACCCGCCCGTGTGTCGGTTTCCCGTGCCAGGACGATTCCATCTGAGGAAACCGGCCGTCATCACCATTACCGGTTACCGCCGAGCGCCGAGGCAAGGCGCACCAGCGAGAGGAACTCGGACCGGTACCCAAACGGGTCGGCTCCCCGGGCGGCAGTGGCAATCTCCAGGATCTTGTCGTAGCCGAACTTCGCGGTCGCATCCTCGTCGCGCAGCTTCTGGCCGAAGGCCGCGACGGCAACGGAGAAACGCTGGTCGGTGCTGGCCTGGTCGAAATCAGCCACTTCATTGGCCGATGTGACCGGCGTGGTGATCAGCTTCGAGGCACCCTCATTCGGCAACTTGTAGCGGATCTTCACGAACGCATATTCGTCGGCATTGGCGACGCCGCCATTGTTCACTGCAGCCTGGCCGTAGCGCAGCGGATCGATTTGCTCGCCGCCGTTGCCTTTCGGCGTGATCTCGTAGATCGCAGTGACCGAATGGCCGGAGCCGATCTCGCCGGCATCGACGCGGTCGTTGTTGAAATCCTCGCGGTTCAAGGCGCGGGTCTCGTAGCCGATCAGCCGGTATTCCGAGACTTTTTGCGGGTTGAACTCGACCTGGATCTTCACGTCCTTGGCGATGGTGAACAGTGTCGAAGACGCATCCTCGACCAGCACCTTCTCCGCCTCGGCCAAAGTGTCGATATAGGCGGCGGTGCCGTTGCCGTTCTGGGCGATGGTCTGCATCATCTGATCGTTCAGATTGCCGCGCCCGAAACCGAACACCGACAGGAACACGCCGGTCTTACGCTTCTTTTCGATCAATCGCTTCAGATCGTCGTCGTCGGTCTGGCCGACATTGAAGTCGCCGTCCGTGGCGAGCATCACGCGATTGATCCCGTCGTTGACAAAGGATTTCTGCGCCAGCCTGTAGGCTTCCTTGATACCCGCCTCGCCGGCAGTGCTGCCGCCGGGCGCCAACGTGTCGATGGCATTGAGAATCTTGTCCTTCTCCGAAACCTTCGTCGGCTCCAGGACAGTGCCGGCATCGCCCGCATAGGTGACGATCGAAACCGTGTCGTCGGGCTTCAATTTGTTGACCAGAAGCCGGAAGGCGGACTGCAAGAGCGGCAACTTATCCTGCTCGTTCATCGAGCCCGACACGTCGATCAGGAAGACCAGATTGGCCTTGGGCTGCTCGGACGGCTTCGCGTCGAAACCTTTGATGGCGACATGCATCAGCCTGGTGTGCTCGTTCCACGGCGTCGGCATGACGCTGACGGTCGAGTTGAACGGCGTCGAGGCAACGTCCGGACCTTTCCAGTCATAGGGGAAGTAGTTGATCATCTCCTCGACGCGGACCGTGTCGGCCTGCGGCACAACACCATCCCTGAGCGAACGCCGCACGAAGGAATAGGAGGCAGTGTCGACGTCGATCGAAAAGGTCGACACCGGGTCTTCGAGCGCGGCACGCACCGGATTGCTCTTGAAATCCTCGACGCGGTCGCGGTTTTGCTCCTGCGGCAGCATCTGGTCGGCCGGGGCGGTCGAAGGCTGAGCCATCAACTTGGATTGGGCCACAGTACCGGTCACACGGCCAACCCGCGCGGCGCCATCGGCTGCAGGAGCCGCGGTACTTGAACCGCCAGCCAGCGCCTCGCGAGGCGAGGGCTCGGGCGCATTGCGAGCCACCATATCCTGCTGCACCAGGCCACCCATCGCGTTCGATTCGGGCTTCGGCGGCGATGCCGGCGCAAGCGCCTCGGCTGCGTCGCGGCTTTCGACGTCGGCATCGGCTTTCTTCCGCTTGTCGGCCTCGGCTACGGTGAGCGGCCTCACCGTTGCCGGGCCTTTAGCCACTGGTTTATCGGCCAGCGTTTCACTGATCTTCTCGTCCCCACCGGAATGGAACGGCTGCTCCTGCAGCATATAGATGGTGACGTATCCGGCGATCGGCAGGACGATGAGCCCGGCAATGGCCGGGGTGGCGAGGAGTTTCTTTTGCATGATTTCGCTCCAGAGCTTTTGTGCTCGCTCTGTGAGACGAAGCCCTTTCGCCGATCCTTGGGCGGCAGGTGACGTTTTTTCGTCCAGGTCGTAAGCCCGCATGGCGGCCTCGAAGGCACGCGCCTTCGCGTCGGTGCCCGGTGCCGGTGCTGCGATGTCGCGCAGCCTGTTGAGTTCGTTGTCGTCAACCATGATCACACTTCCCCGGCTGAAAGCATGAGCGTCTTCAGCCGTTTCTTCGCTTCATGGATGTGCCAGGAAACCGTCGACTCCGAGATGCCCATCGCCTCGGAAGCGAGTGCGTGGCTCAGCCCTTCGCCATAGACGAGCAGCACCGCGTCGCGCTGCTTGTCCGGCAGCATCCGCACCGCCGCCCAAAGCGCCTCGGCTGGATCTTCGGGCTCGGCCGGGGCCTCTCCCGAGATCAGCTCATAAGCCCCGTAGGCTTCGGTCTTGATCGTCTCGCGGACGGTTTTTCGCATCATGTCGCGTGCCGCATTCAGCGTCATGGTGTAGAGCCAGGTGGTGAAGGCGCCGCTGCCATGATAGTCGCGGATCGCCCGGCCGAGCCGAACGCAGACTTCCTGGGCGATATCCTCGGCGTCGGCCTTTTTCCCGCACCAGCGATACGCGGCGCGATAGACGAAATCATAGTGCCTTTCGAGCAATTTGCCGAAAGCCCCCCTGTCTCCGCCCTTCGCCCGACCGATCAGTTCGGCGTCGGAGGCTTCGCTTTCATCCAGCATCAGCGCCATCATTTGCCTGTTGGACGAAGGCTAGCGGCGATTCCTTGGGCAATGGAAAGAATTTTTTGTCAGCCGTCAGACGACGACCACGGTCGCGCGATATCCACGCAGGCCAACAGGGCAGGTCGCAATGGGGCAACCCCTGCAAATCCGTGCGGCATTCGGCGACGCTACAGACGCGCGAAAGCCGCCATGTGAAAGGCCTGAACCTGCGGCGGATAGCGATAGGCTGTGCCATAGGGACAGGCGTTGCGGTCGAGACAGCCGCCGGTTCGGCAAGGCGCGCCATTTTGCCCACGAACATGCGCCAGACAAGTTTCATACGCGAAACCATCCGCAGAATAGGCGTCGACCGGACAGGATTTCAGGCAGGGTTTGTCGATGCATGCATCGCAAAGGTGAATCACGTCGCGTGGTTTTGGAATCGCGATCTCGTCCTCGAACAGCAGCGCGCCACGATAGGCGTGCCAGAGCCCGTATTGCGGATGCATGAGGATGCTGAGCGGCGACGCCCGCAAACCCTCCGCCCGCATCGCCCATTGCTGGAACGGCAGATACGGCCTGTCGGAGGGCGAAGCGGCGCGCGCCCCGAATGTCTCCGCCACTGCGCCGATTACTTCTCGCGACCATGTGTCCAGCGGATTGGCGATGGTCCCCGATCGGCCTTTCAACCAGCGCAGGAAATGCGGCCATGGCGCAGCACCCGCCTGCCCCACCAGCAGGACGGATTTGGCGACAGCGCCGGACGGGCCAGGCGGAGGCGGGTCACTGGTTGCGAAATTGAAGCCGCCGCGCAGGATGAAGCCGTAGGCGGAAAGCGCTGCCGCTATATCTTCGATCATGCTGCGCTCAAGGGTCATCCCTTCTTGTCCGAGTCGGAGAAAGCGCTCCGCCAGACTTCCTTGTGGATGATGTTGGCGACTTTAGCCCCGCCTGACTCGGGCTCCTTTCAGGTGAAGGCGTCGGCCATCGACGCCTTCTTCCTGGCGATGAACTCCTTCAGCCCGTCGTCAATACCCTGATCGAGATGCGGCGCCTCGTAGCTTTCCAGCCAGCGGCGGGCGAGTTCGTTGGCGCGCTGCGGCGCGGTTTTTTCGCCCTCGGCCAGCCACTGCTCGTAGGAATTGTTGTCGGCGATATTGGAACGGTAGAAGGCGGTCTGGAAATTGGCCTGGGTGTGGTCACAGCCGAGATAGTGGCTGCCCGGACCGACCTGGCGGATGGCGTCCATCGCCTGGCCGTTTTCCGACAGGTCGACGCCTTCGGAGAACTTCTGCGTCATGCCGAGCTGGTCGATGTCCATCATGAATTTTTCGTAGCAGGAGGCGAGCCCGCCCTCGAGCCAGCCGGCCGAGTGCAGCACGAAATTGGTGCCGGCAAGGATCGTCGAATTCAGCGTGTTGGCGCTCTCATACGCCGCCTGCGCATCCGGGATTTTCGAAGCGCAGAGCGAACCGCCGGTGCGGAACGGCAGGCCGAGCCGGCGGGCGAGCTGCGCCGCGCCATAGGAAACCAGCGACGGTTCCGGCGTGCCGAAGGTCGGCGCGCCCGACTGCATCGAGATCGACGACGCGAAGGTGCCGAACAGCACCGGTGCGCCCGGCCGGATCAGCTGCGTGAAGGACGCGCCGGCCAGCACTTCGGCCAGGACCTGTGTCAGCGTGCCGGCGACCGTCACCGGGCTCATCGCGCCGGCGAGGATGAACGGCGTGACGATGCAGGCCTGGTTGTGACGCGAATAGACCTTCAGCGCCCCCAGCATGGTCTCGTCGAACACCATTGGCGAATTGGCATTGATCAGGCTGGTCAGCACCGTGTTGTTCTCGACGAAATCGTCGCCGAACACGATCTTGGCCATCGCAACCGTGTCTTCGGCGCGCTCCGGCGCGGTGACCGAGCCCATAAACGGCTTATCCGAATATTTGATGTGGCTGTAGATCATGTCGAGATGGCGCTTGTTGACCGGCACGTCGACCGGCTCGCACACCGTGCCGCCCGAATGGTGGATCGACGGCGCCATATAGGCGAGCTTCACGAAATTCTGGAAATCCTCGATCGTCGCATAGCGCCTGACGCCATCGAGGTCGCGCACGAAGGGCGGACCGTAGACCGGCGCGAAGACCGTGGCGTTGCCGCCGATCTGCACCGAACGTTCTGCATTGCGGGCATGCTGGGTATAGACGGACGGCGCGGTTTTCAAAAGTGAGCGGCAGAGCCCCTTCGGGAAATGCACGCGCTCGCCCTTGACGTCGGCGCCGGCTTCTTTCCAGAGTTGCAGCGCCTCGGCGTCGTCGCGAAAGATGATGCCGATCTCCTCGAGCACCGTGTCGGTGTTCTTCTCGATCAGCGCCAGCCCTTCCTCGTCCAGCACCTCATAGACGTTAATCTTGCGCTTGATGTAGGTGAGCTGGGTGCCGGGGCCGCCACCCGAGCGCGCCGCCCGCCGGGCAGCGGCGCCACCGCTGGCGGCGCGTCCGCGCCGCGCGTTTGACGCTTCCTGGTCGACCGCCGTGTTCTCACTCATGATCGTTCTTCCCTGACTTTTGTTCTGGCATAATTATTGCGGCCGCATATCGCAGCTTCTGGCCGGATCGTAGTCATGCACCCTATTCGAAACGGCCCGCCAGCGCCAACGCCTGTCGCAAAATCGACAAGAATTCCAATAGATTTGCAGTCGCTTTCCTTTTGCGGGAAGTCGCAAATCAGCTATGGACGCAAGCCTGTAGCGGGTTAGGTATTGACGTGATATTTGAGGCCCCGCAACTGTATCCGTGCCGCAAGGAGCTGGATTAAAAATGGCCGACGACGAGATCATCCTTTCCGAGCTTTCCGACGACGAGCTCGTGCAGCAGATGCACGACGATCTTTATGACGGGCTGAAGGAAGAGATCGAGGAAGGCACCAACATCCTTCTCGAGCGCGGCTGGGCGCCTTACAAGGTGCTGACCGAGGCGCTGGTCGAAGGCATGCGCATCGTCGGCGAGGATTTTCGCGACGGCATCCTGTTCGTGCCGGAAGTGCTGTTGTCGGCCAACGCGATGAAGGCGGGCATGTTCATCCTGCGTCCGCTGCTCGTCGCCACCGGCGCGCCAAAGCAGGGCAAGATGGTGATCGGCACCGTCAAGGGCGACATCCACGACATCGGCAAGAACCTTGTCGGCATGATGATGGAGGGCGCCGGCTTCGACGTCATCGACCTCGGCATCAACAATGCGGTGGAAAAATATCTCGACGCCATCGAGCAGCACCAGCCCGACATCATCGGCATGTCGGCGCTGCTGACGACGACCATGCCCTACATGAAGGTCGTCATCGATACGATGAAGGAAAAGGGCATCCGCGACGACTATGTCGTGCTGGTCGGCGGCGCGCCGCTCAACGAGGAGTTCGGCAAGGCAGTCGGTGCCGACGCCTATTGCCGCGACGCTGCCGTGGCGGTCGAGACCGCCAAGGACTTCATGAAGCGCAAGCACAACGTCCGCGCTTCGGCCTGAGCTTTTTAACCAATTCCCCGCAGGGACTGGCCCGGTGCCGTCGGCCCCGCGCGCCATTGACCTCGGCGGCAAGCTCGCCACTGGATTCTCGATCGGCATAGGCATTGCCGTCGGCATGGCGCTGGCCGGCTAGCTATTGGAAGCACGGTACTTCCGCGATCACGCCATACCCACGGTCCCAACCTGTGTTAGCTTATTCGTGCGGCGGACCCCAACGCCGCCCGGCCGGCGCCCTACAAGGCACTCTACCCCAACGCCCCCCAAAGCGGCGCCGGCCATCCCCTTATCTGGCGTATCGCACTGACAAGGAGAAGCCCGCGCTCCTCCTCTGAGCGCGGGCCGATCGGGCTGGGGCCCGATCTGCAGCGGGGGCCAAGCGGGGATAGGCCCACTGCTCCCAGATAACTGTTAGAAACTCCTAATGTTCCGCTTGATCAGCACCGCAAAACGGAGGCGGGATGCCGGTCACTCTTCCTCCCGTTAGGCACCAAATTGACTCTAGGCTCATCCGGTTTGATGACTAAGGGAACGGATCATGACCATTTTACTAAATTAGAAATGTTGCATGGAATGACCTATAGTTCGGCCCAACCGGCGAACGGACCCAATTGCCCGCTGGTTAGGCCCGGCGGCCAGCTTGTCGCCCCCCGATTGGCTGTCGGGCCGTCTTTCAAACGCCCCGTTTGGCCCAAACGTTCGACAAGCGGAACCTTGCCGAGGTGCTGCATCATCATCTCCCCGACCATGAGCCGCTGCCGACCGAACAATAGGTTCCGCCAGCCGCTCGACATGGGGGCAAAATGCGGCTCCTCATAGTCCGCTGGCCTGGCTTGCCCTTCGGATGTCCAGCATCAGGAACATGCTGACGAACAGTGTTCGTTCGAATGATGCTATTCCGTTGCCTTGAGCGTAAGTTTTTGGTCAGCCAGCACAGCGCCTCCTCTTAAGCTAGCTGGCCAAGGCCCAGCGGCCTCCAGCTGCCAGTCCCCCTCGCAACCAAGCCGCTGGGCCGTTCCCGCTAGAGCGAAGCGCGTTGTCTCGTCTATCAGCAACCTCTTGACGTGGTGGCGATCACAGCCACTGTGCGAAGGCGGTAAGCGAGGGACCGCGTAAGCGTCTCCATCCCCTCCTACGAATTCCGGCACTCCATCCGCGATTCTACAAAGGTCAAGCGCGGCCAGCATATTGAGCTTTCTGGCGAGATTACGCGCATAGACGAGGAGGCCGGCAAGGTGACGATCGACCTTGGATCGCTGGTTACGGTGGGTTTGGATAAGGTCAGGCGGATGGAGAAATACCGGCCGCAGGAGCGCAGGAAGCCGCTGCGTGACATGTTGGGCTAGCATGGAAGTCCAACAGAACATCCGCAGCGCCTGGGCCGCCCTCAAACTGGTTCGCATGGCTATTGAACAGACCTGCCGGCCCGGCTTGCCTCCGAGCGAGGAAGCAGTTTTGTTGCTATTCGGATCCGAGCCTGCCCATGAAGGCGAAGCCCTTGCCAAATCCATCATTGAGACGATTGAAAGGCTGGCCCGATGATTCGCCTTGAATCAGTGCCGCGACGAGGAGCGAGCAATCGAGCTCCTCCGGAAACGAAACATTCAAGTCACTCTGAGTTGCCATGCGAAGGGATTTCAATCTTGCCGTCTTTGCGGCGCGTTCGGCGCGCTCAGCCTCAGCGATTACCTTCGCGGAGCGCCTAACTGTGCTATTTCCCAGCCAACACATCTATTCGATCCAGCAGAATTCCGATGCGCCGGTCATGCCCTGACTCTTTGAGATTGTCGCCGTTCATTGTGATGAAGTCGGTTTCGATCGGTGAGGTTAAAACCTGCACTCCCGCCATGCGCGGGCCGATCGCCTTGGGAATAGCCGTTGGCGCGCGCCGCCTAAAGCCAACCCTTGGGCGCGCGTCTGGACTCCAATCGGCAACAAACGCGTTGTTGACTTTGGGAATGGGAGGCGAGGAAAAATCGCGCTACGATAATCGGTCTGGCCAGTGGCGAAAGCGCGCTAGACACCGCCAACACTGGCGACCTTCGCGCAATGCAACTTGGTGGGCGTCGATTGCTGCGGCAAGCGCAATCCTGATCGGCCTGATCGCCCTCAAAGGCGGATCTCCCTAGGCGCACTGCAAACGTTCATTGCCACCACCCTAGGTGCCATAGCCACCGCGCCAGCACCACCGCGATGGCAGATGTAACGGCAATGATCGCGACAAAACGAGCGCGCTGCACTGAAGCTGTAGGGTGGCGCCTTTTAGTTCCTTCATAGGCACTGTAAATGCGGCGACCATCCTCTTCAAAGCGGTCGCTGTTTGGGTAAGCCTTCTTGGGCTTTTGTCGCGGTCGAAGTATTCCCATAGCACCAGCCCCTCCTTCGAGCCGATACTATCCTGTTGCTGCTTGCTCGTCACGGCGTTACAATAAATATCCGTTGGAATGCCAGGATATTTAGATATTTCGCCCGCGCGGCTGGGGGATGGCAGACCAAGGAGGAGACCGAAGCATAAGTACGACAGCCCGTACTTATGCTGTACCAGGCCGAGGCGGCGCGCGACGCTGGCATGTCTTGACATCAACAAGCAACAGCGCCCCGCAGCGAACATACCGGTGAAACTTTGGACGGGAAGTTGAGCGCGGCAAGCCTCGCTCGGAGCGTTCGGGCGGGTTGAAGCGCCTATTCTGACTCTTTTGCCTCTTCCTTTTTCAGGATCGGCGTGTCGGCAGTTGTCGGCGTATTTGCGACGCTTGCGACTGTGGTTTGCTGATCTACGCTTGCAGCTTTGGTTTGCTGATCTACGGAAGCCGTCGTTTTAGTGTGGCCAACACATTCCGCTGCGGCGCCGGACACCGAAAGGCCCAGAGCGGCAACAACTAAGAGAGCGGTCTTCATCCTATGGCTCCTAGCTTCGTTGTTGAGGGTACCAGAAAAGATTAACGGCATATCCCCCGCTCGAAAAGTCAACTTTTCGTGCCCGCCCCAACGAAAATAATTGCAATAGGCGGACACGACGTCCGCGCTTCGGCCTCATCTGGGCGAATTCGGCATGGACCAAAAACCGATCCGCGCCTTGCAGCACGACTTTCTTGTTCCCAGATGTTACAAGGACTTAATGCGCATCGCTTGAACTATCTTGAGAGCAATGCGCGTTGGCGACGGATCAGGGGTTCTCGACCGTGTCCTCAACCGCGTTGGCTGTCGATTTGACGTCCCTGCCGACGCCACGGATGGTGTTGGCACAGGCCGAAAGTGCCAGGGCGCAAGCGAGAATTGCGATCGGTGCAATGCGTAGCGGTTTCATGAATGGTATCTCCCTCAACAGATAGATTCGTGGGACAGCAACGAAAATCGGTTAGACTGGTTCTATGAGCATTGCGCGAAAGCTACAACCCGATCAAGGCGACAGGCTGCTTGTCATCGCCTGCGGGATGATTGCGCGCGAAGTTCTGGCCGTCAAGGAGCAGCTGGGCCTCGACCATCTCGAGCTGACCTGCCTGCCGGCGGAGTTCCATTTCTACCCTGACCGCATCGCGCCGGCCATGGACAAGGCAATCGAGAAGGCCAAGGCGGACGGCTATAGAAACATCTTCGTCGGCTATGCCGATTGCGGCACCGGCGGCCTGCTTGACCGCGTCTGCGAGAAGCATGGCGTCGAGCGCATGGCCGGTCCGCACTGCTTTGCCTTCTACCAGGGCATGGACGCCTATGCGAAGGTCGCCGACGACGACATGATGTCGTTCTACATGACCGATTTCCTGTGCCGGCAGTTCGACGCCTTCTTCATGAAGCCGCTCGGCCTCGACAGGCATCCCGAGCTGATCAAGGACTATTTCGGCAATTACGAGAAGCTGGTCTATATCGCCCAGACCGACGATCCGGAACTCGACAAGATCGCCGAGAAAGCCGCAAGAATGCTCGGCCTCTCCTATGAGCGCCGCTCGACCGGCTATGGCGACCTGACGACGGAGCTGGCCAGCGCCGCGGCACACAGCTGACCGTTCGATCAGGCGGCACCATCTTCCGCTGCAAGCCCGGCGAGCACAGCGGCAAAGCTCGTCTTGCAGACGAAGCCCAGCCTGTCCCGCGCCCGCGAGGCGTCGTAGACGCGGTCGATCGAGGAAAATATCGTCCAGGCCTTTCGCGCATAGAGCGCCGGAAATTCCGGAAAATAGCGGGCGACGACGGGCGGCGCGTCAGCGATCAATGCCTCGCAATCATCAGGCCGGAACGGCGTTGGCGCCGAGATGATGAAGATGTCGAAGCCTAGTTGTGGCGCCTTCTCCAGCGCCGCGACATGGGCCTCGGCGGCATCTTCCACGGTCAGCCGGCGGAATAACAGCTCATTGGCCTTGGTGTTGGCGTCCGACTGCTCGATCGCATGCGCCATGTCGTCTGCTTCGGGAAAGAACCGGGCAGTCCGCAGCACGATCACCGGCAGTCCGGACTGGATGTGAAAGAGGCGGCAAAGATGTTCGGCCGAAAGCTTGGTTACGCCGTAGATGTTGCGCGGCTCGGGCGACACGTCTTCCGTCAGCCAGGCGGCCCTGCGCGCACCGCCGGTCAAGCCGGCGCTTATGGCTTTCGAGATCATCAGCGAGGTCGTCGACGTGAAGATGAAGCGCTGAACGCCTGATACCACCGCCGCGTCGAGCAGGTTGAGCGTGCCGCGCACATTCGTCTCGATGAAATCCTCATTACGTTGGTGTTCGATGTCAGGCTTGTGCAGCGCGCCGCTGTGGATGATCGCCTCGATGCGGTTTTCCCTGACCGTCCGCATGACCAGATCACGGTCGGCGACCGAGCCGATCACCTGCGTTTGCGCCGACCGGGCGGGATCGAGGCCGATGACGCCATGGCCAAGAGCCCGCAGGCGCGGCGCTAGCGCGCTGCCCAGCCACCCTGACGATCCCGTAAGCAAGATCCGCATCGGCGAAACCACGATTTTTAACCCGATCGCTGTTAAGCACGGATGACAGGTCGCCGCGAACAGGTAAGTTGTATGCCAAACGAGAAAACAGGCTGTTCCAGCTTTCGACTAGGAAACGCACCGATGGTCGCTCGCCTCCTGATTGCCGCAGGCGTTGTCTGCTTCGCTCTGCCCGCGCTCGCCGATGGCGAGGTGCAGAAGCTGATCACGCCCGCCGACAAGGTGCGGCTCGACAAATATGACGAGACGCGCAAGGCAGCCCTTGACGAAGCCAGGGCTGGCGGCGCCGCCGATGTCAAGCAGCTTGACACCTTGCTGGCAAAGCCGTTGGTCTCGTTTTCCGACAAGGACCTGACCGGCAACTGGCAGTGCCGTACCATCAAGGCCGGCGGTCTGAGCCCGCTCGTCATCTATGGCTGGTTCAAGTGCAAGGTGAGCGACGACGGTTCGGGCTGGATGCTGGAAAATATCACCGGTTCGCAGCGCACCAAGGGGCGTTTCTTCGACGACGGCGAAAAGCGCTCGATCTATCTCGGCTCCCTTTCTGTCAACGACGATCCTGAAAAACCCTATGGTAGCGGCCCGCAAAGCGATCAGGTCGGCTATACCTTTCGCAACAGCGCCAACGAATGGCAGCATCGAGTTCCCGGCGCCCTATTACGAATCGAAGCTCGACATCCTTGAATTCAAGCGCTGAGCCCGGGATCCCTAGCTTGCGGCGTGCTGCGGCAGGTGCGCCGCAAGCCTGAGGCAGGCGATACGATTTCAAGCTACGCGCTGCGGCAGGCGGCATTCTCACGCGACATCTGCATTGAGGCGTTCAGGGATGCGCAGCCGCAAGCTTGCCACATCATATCCCGGCCTGCCCTCGAAACAGCGGTGTCATCCGACGATCTGGTTCTATTTCTGGACCGGCGTAAAAACCGGCGTCTGTTAACGAGCGCCGATTTACCGGACGGCGCCCCAGCGATAAGCTTGCCGGTATGAGCGAAATCGACCACCGCACCATCATCGCCAGCCTTTCGGTCGAGGATCGTCGCGACCTCACCGCCAAACTGGACAGGCCCGGCATTGTCCGGCTGGCCGTTCACGGCGGGCTGGTTGTCGTGCTGGGCGTGCTGATCGCCGCCCGCATTCCGTTGTGGCCGGTTCTCATGCTGCCGCAGGGAATCCTGATCGTCTTCTTCTTCACGCTGTTGCACGAGACCATCCACGAGACGGCATTCAGGACGCCGTGGCTCAATCGCGCCATCGCCGCCGTGACCGGTTTCCTGATCCTGCTGCCGCCGGCATGGTTCCGCTATTTCCATTTCGCGCACCACCGCCACACGCACGATCCGGACAATGATCCCGAACTGATGGCTCCGAAACCGGAGACCATAGCCCAGTACCTGCGCTATCTCTCCGGGATCCCCTATTGGAGCGGCATGGCGCGCGTGATCGTCGTCAACGCGGCCGGCCGCAACCGCGACGGCTTCGTGCCTGACAAGGGCCGCGACAAGGTGATTTCGGAAGCACGTTGGTTTCTGATCGCCTATGCGGTGCTGCTGGCGGCCTCCCTGGCCGTGCAGTCGGCGCTGCTGCTGTGGGTCTGGATTGTGCCGGTGCTCGTCGGCCAGCCGTTCTTGCGGGCCTATCTGTTGGCCGAGCATGCGCTGTGCCCGCATGTCGCCAACATGCTCGAAAACACCCGCACCACCTTTACCACACGGCTGGTACGCTTCGTGGCGTGGAACATGCCCTACCACTCCGAGCACCATTCCTATCCGGCCGTTCCCTTTCACCGCCTGCCGCGTTTCCACCAGATTGTCGCCGAACATCTGCGCACGACCGAGCAAGGCTATATCCGCTTCCACAGGAAGCTTGTCGGCAGCTTCGATCGTCGCGCCGGCTGATCTTTCCCTTGCGGCCTTCAATTGCGTCGCTTTTGAATGCGCGCGCGTCGTCCCATAACAAGCAGCCCAACAGCGGTTCCGGCAATGCTCGGAACCACTGCATCGGCCCGAAGATCGATCTCCGGAAAGCACGATGCAGCTGAGTCAAAGTGGTAGAGCGTCCTTTGTCCATCCGATTGGACCACGGCGCTCTACGGGAGCAGGAATTCATGGCCGATCTGATCGTCGTCTACTGGCGCGACATCCCCGCCCAGGTCATCGTCAGGAAAGGCCGGCAGAACGCCAAACGCGAAATGCCGCTGCGCTTTACCGAGGCGATCGACATGTGCGCGATGCGCACCGGCGCCGGCGGCACCGACGACTACCTGGCCGAATGGCGCAAGGCCGACCCCGTGCCGGTCAGCGACGATCTTGAAGGCGAGGCCGAAAAAGCCTTTCAGGACATCGACGCGAAATACGACCGCGAGCGGCTGGTCGCTCTGGTCAAGGCGGGCGGAAAAGAAGATGTCTGAAACGACCCCGGCGATTACCCAGGCCACTCTGGTCAAGAAGGCAGCGCCGAAATCCGACTACAAGCCGGCCGACGTGTCGCCGCAGCGGCGCGTGCAGCGCTCCTTCGCTGTCCGGCTGTGGTCCGTCCGCCACTCGCGACTGCTCGAATGGTTCTACGCCAGGTTCTCCGACATGTTTTTGCTCCTCCATCCGCTATGGAAGGGCATCGGTTACGGCCGCGTCGAAGGTCCGATCAAATTCGTCGAAAAACGCGTCAAGGGTTTTATGTTCGACTGCCGCATGTGCGGCCAGTGCATCCTTTCTTCTACCGGCATGTCGTGCCCGATGAATTGCCCCAAGCAATTGCGCAATGGCCCTTGCGGCGGTGTGCGCGCCAACGGCAATTGCGAAGTCGAGCCTGATATGCCGTGCGTCTGGGTCAAGGCCTGGGAAGGTTCGCGAAATATGGTGCATGGCGACAAGATCCTCGACGTGCAGAAGCCGGTCGACCAGTCGCTGCGCGAGACCTCGGCATGGCTGCGGGTGACCGCACAGGCCGCCGCCGCGCGCGAGGCCGCGCGCAACGCTCCGAACACCGGGGCACCGGTATGATCCGCCGCCAGCCCGACGAGAACCCGGCCGGCATCCATCTGCCGCTCGATCCGCTGCCCGGCCACACCTCGCGCGGCCGGCTGGAGCGCGTCCTGAGGCGCGGCGAGTTCGCCGTGACGACCGAGCTCAACCCGCCCGACAGCGCCGATCCGGAAGACGTCTACAACCGCGCCAAAATCTTCGACGGCTGGGTCGACGCCATCAACGCCGTCGACGCGTCGGGCGCCAACTGCCACATGTCGTCGGTTGGCATCTGTGCGCTGCTGACCCGCATGGGTTATGCCCCGATCATGCAGATCGCCTGCCGCGACAGGAATCGCATCGCCATCCAGGGCGACGTGCTGGGCGGGGCGGCGATGGGCGTCGCCAACATGCTGTGCCTGACCGGCGACGGCGTGCAGGCCGGCGACCAGCCAGGCGCTAAGCCGGTATTCGATCTTGACTGCATGTCGCTGCTCGAAACCTGCCGCATCATGCGCGACAACGGCAAGTTCCTGTCCGGCCGCAAGCTGACGACGCCGCCCCAGCTTTTTCTCGGTGCGGCGATCAACCCGTTCGCGCCGCCGATCGATTTCCGCCCCTACCGGCTGGGCAAGAAGATCGCCGCCGGCGCGCAGTTCGTGCAGAGCCAGTACTGCTTCGACGTGCCGATGTTCCGCACCTACATGCAGCGGGTCCGCGATCTCGGTTTCACGGAAAAATGCTTCATCCTGTGTGGCGTCGGGCCGCTGGCCTCGGCCAAGACCGCCAAATGGATCCGCTCCAACGTGCCGGGCATTCATATCCCCGACTCGATCGTCAAGCGGCTGGAAGGCGCCCAGGACCAGAAGAAAGAGGGCAAGCAGCTCTGCATCGACATCATCAACGAGGTGAAGGAAATTCCCGGCGTCTCCGGCGTCCATGTGATGGCCTATCGCCAGGAGGAATATGTCGCCGAGATCGTCGATGAATCGGGCGTGCTGAAGGGCCGCCAGCCCTGGAAACGCGAAATCCGCCGCGACGACCAGCTCGTCGCCGAGCGGCTCGACCACATATTGCACGACGAGATCACCGAAACGCAGGTCGACATGGTCAAGACCGCGCATTGATGGCGCGGACGGTCACCATTCGCTTGATCGAAATCAGAAACGATATAAAGAAGTCTTTATATCACGAGGGAGAGATTTCATGACCCGGACGATCGTCGCCTCGGCGACACGAGAAATCATTATCGGCTTCGACCAGCCCTTCTGCGTGATCGGTGAGCGCATCAATCCAACCGGGCGAAAGAAGCTCGCGGCTGAGATGATCGCAGGCAATTTCGATACCGTCATCAGGGACGCACTGGAACAGGCCGCCTGCGGCGCGACCATGCTCGACGTCAATGCAGGCGTCACCTCGGTCAACCCGAACGAGACCGAACCCGGCCTCCTGGTGCAGACGCTGGAGATCGTGCAGGGGCTGGTCGACCTGCCGCTGTCGATCGACAGTTCGGTGACCGCCGCGATCGAGGCGGCGCTCAAGGTCGCCAAGGGCCGGCCGCTGGTCAATTCCGTCACCGGCGAGGAAGAGAAGCTCGAAGCCATCCTGCCGCTGGTCAAGAAATACAATGTTCCGGTTGTCGCCATCTCCAATGACGAGACAGGCATTTCGATGGATCCGGATGTGCGTTTCGCCGTCGCCAAGAAGATCGTCGAGCGCTGCGCCGATTTCGGCATTCCGGCGCATGACGTGGTCGTCGACCCGCTGGTCATGCCGATCGGCGCGCTCGGCGACGCCGGCCGCCAGGTCTTTGCCCTCCTGCGCCGGCTGCGTGAAGAGCTCAAGGTCAACACCACCTGCGGCCTGTCAAACATCTCGTTCGGCCTGCCGCATCGCCACGGCATTAATGCCGCCTTCATCCCGATGGTGATCGGCGCCGGCATGACCTCGGCGATCATGAACCCGGTGCGGCCGCAGGAGATGGAGGCGGTGCGCGGCGCCAATGTGCTGAACGGCACCGACGAGAACTGCACCAACTGGATCAGGACCTACAAGGACTACAAGCCGGCCGAAGGCGGCCAGGCGATCGCGGCGCCCACACAAGTCAATGCGCCGGGCGAAGGCAATGGCAATGGCGGCCGCCGGCGCGGCGGCCGTGAAGCCCGTATGGCCCGAGGATAAGCGCGCAATCGTGAACTCTCCTGCCAACATTACCGATCCGCTCGTGCTGTTCATGCCGTCCGGCAAGCGCGGGCGGTTTCCGGTCGGCACGCCGGTGCTCGATGCCGCACGCCAGCTCGGCGTCTATGTCGAGAGCGTGTGCGGCGGACGCGCCACTTGCGGGCGCTGCCAGGTCGAGGTGCAGGAAGGCAATTTCGCCAAGCACAAGATCGTTTCCTCCAACGACCACATCTCGCCCAAGGGCGCCAAGGAAGAGCGCTACGAACGCGTGCGCGGCCTCCCCGAACGGCGCCGCCTGTCCTGCTCGGCGCAGATCCTCGGCGATCTCGTCGTCGACGTGCCGCAGGACACGGTCATCAACGCGCAGACCATCCGCAAGGACGCCGACACCCGGGTCATCGCCCGCGATTCGGCAATCCACATGTGCTATGTCGAGATCGAAGAGCCCGACATGCACAATCCATCAGGCGATCTCGATCGCCTGAAGATCGCGCTGATGAAGGACTGGGGGCTCAAGAGCCTCGATTTCGATTTCCATCTGTTGCCGCAGGTGCAAGGCATCTTGCGCAAGGGCAACTGGACCGCGACCGCCGCCATCCATAAGGATGCCGAAAGCGAGATCGCGCGGGTCATCTCGTTGTGGCCCGGCCTCAAGAACGAGGCTTACGGGCTTGCCTGCGATATCGGCTCGACCACCATCGCCATGCATCTGGTGTCGCTGCTGTCGGGCCGCGTCGCCGCCTCGTCGGGCACGTCGAACCCGCAGATCCGCTTCGGCGAGGATCTGATGAGCCGCGTTTCCTATGTGATGATGAACCCGGACGGCCGCGAGGGCATGACGGTCGCGGTGCGCGAGGCGATCTCTGGTCTCGTTGATAAGGTTTGCGCGGAAGGCAACGTCCAGCGCAACGACATCCTGGATTCCGTCTTCGTCGGCAATCCGATCATGCACCATCTGTTCCTCGGCATCGACCCGACCGAACTCGGCGGCGCACCGTTCGCGCTGGCCGTCTCGGGTGCCGTGCACATCAAGGCGTCGGATATCGGCCTGAAGCTCAACCAGGGCGCCAGGCTCTACATGCTGCCTTGCATCGCCGGCCATGTCGGCGCCGACGCGGCGGCGGTGACACTGTCGGAAGGCCCGCACCGCCAGGACGAGATGATGCTGATCGTCGACGTCGGCACCAATGCCGAGATCGTGCTCGGCAATCGCCAGCGGGTCGTGGCGGCCTCCTCGCCCACCGGTCCGGCCTTCGAGGGCGCTGAAATCTCGGGCGGCCAGCGCGCCGCCCCCGGCGCCATCGAGCGCGTCCGCATCGATCCCGACACGCTGGAGCCGAAATACCGCGTCATCGGCTCGGAACTGTGGTCCGACGAACCCGGCTTCCTCGACAGCGTGCAGGCAACCGGCGTCACCGGTATCTGCGGCTCCGGCATCATCGAGGTGGTCGCCGAAATGTATCTGGCCGGCATCATCTCCGAGGACGGTGTCGTCGATGGCGGGCTCTCCGCCCGCTCGCCGCGGGTCACCGCGAATGGCCGCACCTTCTCCTACGTGCTGAAGGAGGGTGAACCCAGGATCACCATCACCCAGACCGATGTGCGCGCCATCCAACTCGCCAAGGCGGCCCTCTACGCCGGCACCAAGCTGTTGATGGAAAAGCAGCATACTGATCATGTCGATCGCATCCACTTCGCCGGCGCCTTTGGCTCCTTCATCGATCCGAAATACGCAATGGTGCTGGGACTGATCCCCGACTGCGATCTCGACAAGGTCTCGGCCGTCGGCAACGCCGCCGGTGCCGGCGCGCGCATGGCACTCTTGAACCGCGGCTATCGCCGCGAGATCGAGGAAACGGTGAGCCGGATCGAGAAGATCGAGACCGCGCTGGAGCCGAGATTCCAGGAGCATTTCGTCTATGCCATGGCGCTGCCGAACAAGGTCGACCCGTTCCCGAAACTATCGGCGGCGGTGAAACTGCCACCGCGCAAGACCGTCAGCGAGGACGGCATTGCCGGCGACGCCACCCCGCGGCGGCGTTCGCGCGAAGGCCACGCGGCCCGGCGCGGCCGGGGGTAGCATCCCGCTGCTAAAAGCTGCACTTCGCCCTCATTCTCGTTTGCATGCAAATGTTTCCGGATCAGCTCAAACTGAAACAAGACGCTGTATTCCGTGAAATCCACCAGATACATGCACAGCGCAATTAACCGGCATCGAACGGCAGGCAGAAAATAACTTTCAGCCGCCGCAGCACTCCAAGCGAGATGAAGATGTCGATGTTCGAAAGCCTCGGCCGCTATGGTATGGCCATCAAGCATGCACACAACAGGAACAGCTCCGTCCGGGCCATGAACAGCCTGCCGCCCGAAATTCAGAGGGACATCGGCTGGCCCGTGTCGCCGCGCAACGACCCGCAGGCCACCTTGTCGGCCCTGCTTCTCGGTTCAGCGCGCTGATGACCTTCGCTGACAAATTTAAGCGACTGGCCAAGCGCCGGAGCCGTCATGCGGCTCCGGCAGCAAGCGACAGTCGGCTGCGCGCCGCACTGCTGCCTCCGCGATGAGCGTTGCGGCGGCACATGGGCAATGACCACCGCCGGTCTTGCTTATGGCTGAATCACACAACCGTGTTGAAACCGTGCAAATCTTGACATTCTGGGCGAAGGCACGATCTTCGATAGCGAGGGGTTCTCTTAGTCGGCTCAGCCGAAGTCCGTGTGTCCGCATGCCAAGTATCAAAAGCCACGTCGTTTCCTTCGTGCTCAGGTATAGCCGCAAGAAAGCCTTTTCCAGCCCGGAAAACCTACAGCGCTGGATCGCCTATGCGCGCAAGACGGAGAACCACCAGCCGCCCGCCTCGCTGCGATCGCGTTTCGACATCACAACACGCAGCGTTGACGGCTTTCCCGTCTACGAAATCGCGCCCAAGGCCGGCGAGCGAAAGCGTATCCTCTACCTACATGGCGGTGCCTATGTCTTTCAAATCACGTCCTATCACTGGGGGCTGATCGCCGATATGGCCGATCGGCTGGGCTTCGGCATCACCGTGCCGATCTACCCCATTGCTCCCGAACACGATTTCCACGCCATGTTCGGCATGGTCGGCAAAGTCTACCGTCACATGCTCGACGAAACGGAAGCGCAAGACATCGTCTTCATGGGTGATTCCGCCGGCGGCAACATGGCCGTGGTGCTGACCATGATGGCCGCGGAAGACGACCAGCCCTTGCCGTCGCGCCACGTGCTGATTTCGCCCGGCCTCGATTTGTCGCTTGCCAACCCCGAAGTGTTCGAGGCGGAACGCTACGATCCGTGGCTGGGAATTCCTGGCGGGCTGGAGGCGGTCCGGCTCTACAGTGCCGGCATAAATCCCAGCGACTGGCGCATCAGCCCGCTTTACGGTGACCTCTCGGTGTTGCCGAAAACGCTGCTTCTGACCGGTTCGCGCGATATGCTGACCCCCGACAATCTGGTCTTCGCGCAAAAGGCCCGTGCCGTCGGTGTCGAGATAGAGGTCGTCCACGAGCAAGGTATGTTCCATGTCTGGCCGCTGATCGACATGCCAGAAGCGCGTCGCGCGCGAGACAGCATCGTGGCGTTTTTAACCAGCGAAACCGAGAGCTATCACGCCAAAGCCGGCGAATTGGCGCTGCAAAGGACAGATCGCGACGTCACCGCTCACAACCTGGCTGCGCCGTTGAGGTCCTGAATCAAAATTTCCCGGTTTCCCTGAACACTTCGAAGGTCGCACGGATATGGTCGGCGACCGCCTTCACCGGCGCGCTGGCGTCCGGCGCCACGACCATGGCCAGATTGTAGGTGCCGATATCGGGCATGCCGTCCTTCGGGCAAAGCTCGACCATGTCGCTGCCGAGGAACGATTTCGGCAGCGGCGCCACCGCGAGGTCGGACATGATTGCGGCGCGCTGGCCGGCCGTGTGCGCGCTCATATAGGCGACGCGATAGTTGCGGCCCTCGCGGCCGAGCGCTTCGAGCGCCCCGGCCCGCCAGGCGCAGCCCTCTTCCCACAACGAGACCGGCAGCGGTTCGCGCAGATGCGCGCAGCCACCCTTGGCGCCGGCCCAGACGATCGGTTCGGTGAGCAGCACTTCGGCGCCGAGCGCGCTGGTCTTGTAGGAATTGGTGAGCAGCGTGATATCGAGCGCCCGGTCGTCCATGCGCCGGCGCAGATTGCTGCTCTGGTCGATGGTGACGTCGACCGCGATCGAAGGATGCGATTGTGCAAAACGCTTCAGCACATGCGGCAGCACGCGCTCGCCATAGTCGTCCGGCGAGCCGAGCCGCACCACCCCGACGATGTCGGGGATGATGAACTTCGACACCACCTCTCGGTTGATAGACAACAGCCGACGAGCGTAGCCGAGCAGCATCTCGCCATCCGTGGTCAGCGTCACCGAGCGCGCGTCGCGCGCGAATACCGAGCGACCGAGAATGTCCTCCAGCTTTTTGATCTGCATGGAAACGGCCGACGGCGTGCGGAAGACGGCATTGGCCGCGGTGGTGAAGCTGCCGGTCTCGGCGATTGCCACGAAGGTGCGCAAGACGTCGAGATCGAGCAGCGGCAACGGATGATTGAGTGGGGCGTTCATCGGGATCAACCTTCAATTTTTCTGATGCAAACCATCATTCCATTTCGTTTGATTGAACATCACTTTGGGAGGATAGTCAACTCCATCGAAGGCAGACGTATCGAAAGTGCCTTGAAACGGCCCATGACACGGATCTGCAATCGACACGAAATGAAGCTGAAACAAACCTGAAGTAGCGCTTCGTATGCGGAGCGACCGGCAAACTCCCGGCTCAACGTAAAGGAGAATGAAAATGTCCATCCTGTCATCCATCGGCCGCATCGCGACCGAATTCAGCGCGGCTCGCGCCCGCTACCAGACCGAACGCGCCATCCGCTCTCTGCCGATCGAACTGCAGAAGGATATCGGCTGGCCCGAAGCCGCCGACACCAAGACCGGCACTCGCCATGGCGTTGGATCCTGGGCTGGTGGAGCAAAATAGATCGTGTGTATTCAAAACTGAAGGCCTGCCGCGCAGATCATGTCCGGCAGGCCTTTTTATTTGTAATCAAATGTTTTTTGGAGCCATGTCACCGCCGCATGGCGCATATGAACAGGCTGCATAGCGACCTACGTTTCGAACTAAAGCTTTGTAAGTGATCGTAAATCTTGAGCAGAATGCCCAAACTTGTCGCATTCCGTGTCGCTTTTCCTGTCAAGTGCTTCGCTTTTGCGATTTAGTTTCCCCGCACGTAAGCCTATATCAGCGCCAGCCAACGAGCTGCCCCACTCCATCAAGCGAAGGCGACCCGTCTGAGCAACCGAATGGAGATGATGATGAAGCTTTTTGCCCGCCTTTTTTCTCGCCGTGAAATGAACCTGACGACCGCGCTCGAGCGCCAGCGCCTTGCCAACACTATGCCTGGCCAGACCGGCGCCGTGGCCGCCGCGCGCCTCGGCTTCGTCGCCTGATCTGATAAGCTCGCAAGCGGCGCTCCCTGCTGCTGCTTCGAAGTTGATCACAGCGCCGCTTCGGTTTTGCCGAGGCGGCGTTTTTTGTCATGTGCCGACCACATGCCGCATATTTTGCTCAATCCGGCGGCATGTTGGGACCGTCAACGTATAGCGATTGCCCATTTGCGACCCGTGTCGCAAATAAAGTCTTTCCGTCGCCGCCTAGCCAATTGACAGGAAAGGTTTTTCCTGATGTCGCTATGCTGATCGCGACATCCTGTTCGCGCCATTGCAGCGTGAGGGCTACCCTGTGAACGTCGTAAATCATCCGGTCAGGCGATCGTTTGTATTCTTCCTGGTCCCCGATTTCACCATGATCGCCTTTGCGACGGCGCTTGATCCGTTGCGCTCGGCCAACCGGATGCTCGGCTACGAGGCCTACCGCTGGCGGCTCGCCAGCATCGACGGCAAGCCGGTGCGCGCATCGAACGGCGTCGAATGCGCCGTCAACACCTCGCTGGAGGACGAACGCAAGAAGATGTCCGGCCCCGAACGGCCGAACATGGCGGTCGTCTGCAGCGGCATCAATGTCGAGCGCTACCAGAACAGATCGGCCTTTGCCTGGCTGCGCGAGGAATACAACCGCGGCGTCGCCATCGGCGGCCTGTGCACTGGCGCGCATATACTGGCTTCCGCCGGCCTGTTGTCCAACAAGCGCTGCGCCATTCATTGGGAAAACCTGCCGGGCTTTTCCGAGGCGTTCCCGAAGGCCAATGTCTTTGCCGACCTCTTCGAGATCGACCAGAACATCTATACCTGCGCCGGCGGCACCGCGGCGCTCGATATGATGCTGAAGCTGATCGGCGACGATTTCGACGACAACCTCGTCAACCGGGTCTGCGAGCAGGTTTTGACTGACCGCGTACGCAGCCCGACCGATCGCCAGCGCCTGCCGCTGCGCGCACGCCTTGGCGTACAGAACTCCAAAGTGCTGACCATCATAGAATTGATGGAGGCAAACCTGTCCGAGCCGCTGTCGCTGATCGAGATCGCCGATCACGTCGACCTGTCGCGCCGGCAGATCGAGCGCCTGTTCCGCACCGAGATGGGACGATCCCCTGCCCGCTATTATCTGGAAATCCGCCTCGACCGGGCCCGGCACTTGCTGATTCAGTCATCGATGCCGGTGGTCGAAGTGGCGGTCGCCTGCGGCTTCGTCTCCGCCTCGCATTTCTCCAAATGCTACCGCGAGCTCTATGCGCGCTCGCCGCAGCAGGAGCGCGTCGATCGCAAGCAGTTGCTGGTCGCGTAGACGCCATGCCTCCCGGCGAGGAGTGCTCGCCAAGTCTAGAGGGTCCGATACTCTAGCGACTGTCGAACATCCAGCTTCGGTCGCGCCACATTTTCTCGCCGACCAGGCAGTCGGTGGCCGGCTTGTCTTGCGCCGGCACGACCGGCAGATGCGCCGCTTCTTCCGCCGCCCATCGCGGTGAGTCAGGCCCGGCAAGCTCGAGCACCAGCTTGCGGCGGATCGCTTCGGGAAACTGCGTCCACTCATTGACCGGGATCATGAACGCGCCGGGCCCACCGATGACGCAGTCGGTGTAGTAGCGGTCGAGATAGTTGACGTCGTAGACGCTGGTGAAGCCGCTCCGGGTCATCAGCGGCAGGCCATTGATGGTGATGCCTTGCTTGACCAGCCCGTCACGGGTGATGTCGACGGGAGCACCTTGATTGTTGGGGCCATCGCCCGAAATGTCGATGACGCGCTTGACGCCTTGAAAGCCGCTTTCGGCGAAGAGATCGCTGCCGAATTGCAAGGCACCGGAAATCGAGGTGCGCCGGGCGCTGTTGGGCATATGGGCGGAGAGTTGCTCGACCACCCGCTCGGCGTCGGCACGATTGGCGATTACCGTCCACGGCACGATGACATGCTGCCAGGTCGTGCCGGCCCATTCGACATAGGTGACGGCAATCTTGCCATAGGCACCATCGGCGATGGCCTGCAGCACCGTGTCGTGCGTCAACGCCGCGACATAGCCGCGACGCTGGATTTCGAGTTCGGCCGGCGACATCGACAGCGAAACGTCGACCGCCAGCACCAGCTCGATGTCGACAGGCTCGGCGGCGCGGGATTCCGGCGTCAGCCAAGGCATCAGCACCAGCGCAGCGGCAACAGAGAGGAGATGCCTTGCGTGGGGAAAAGCAGACATGCCGTAAGGTAAGCGAGAATCGTCGTGTCACAAAGCGAAAAGCCCGGCGCCGAGCTAAGTCTTTGCGTTCACATTTTTGCGAGTCCGCACCTCACCCTCCTGTGGGAGGATCGGTAGACAATCAACGCTTAGCTGCGTGGATTGAGGTTCTCCGGATCGTAGAGCGGTCTGTAGCCGACGGCGGCCACTTCGACCGGGTATTTCTGGCCGAAATATTCGACAGTCAGCTTGCGGCCCTCCTGGCAATACGCCCAGGGCAGATAGGCGAGCGCAATGTTCTTGCCGATGGTCGGGCCGTAGGCGATCGAGGTTGTGAAAGACCGGCGGCCGAGTTCGTCGACCAGCGTCTCACCCGTTTGCGGGTCCATCACCGGCATCGTGCCGACGGGATGACGGGCAACGCCCCTGGAATCGATATTATCCGTCATGACAAGCGTGCAAAGCATGGCCGGCTGATGCGCGCGGGCGCGATATTCCAGATGCTTTGCCTTGCCGCTGAAATCAGCCTCCTTCACCTTCGGGCGGGCAAGATCGGCCTCCAGCAGATTGTACTCGGTCAGAAGGTCGGCATTCTGCAGGCGCAGGCTCTTCTCCATGCGGCGGCTGTTGGCATAGGTCTCGACGCCAAAGGCCATTACGCCGGTCGAACGCAACGCGTCCCATACGGCCAGCCCGTCTTCGTATCGCATATGCAGTTCCCAGCCCTGCTCGCCGACATAGGAGATGCGGAAAGCGGTCACGTCCTTTCCGGCGATCCTGACAGGCTTGATTGCCGCAAAGGCAAAGTTCTCCGGCGTCAGGCCATCCGGGTCTTCCACGACCTTGCTCAATGTTGCCCGGGCGTTTGGGCCCCAGATGCCGACGGTCACGTACTTCTCGGTCACATCGGTGATGGTGACGTCGAACCCTTTGTCTTCTGCCGTCCGCCGCATGTAGTGGAAGTCGCGCGGGCCGGCATCTGCGCCGTCGATGACCCGGCAGCGGTCGGCCATGCGGATGACCGTCAGGTCGGCGCGCACCATGCCGTGATCGTCGAGGAAATGGGTGTAGATGCCTTTGCCGATATTGCCGTCGCCGCCGATCTTGGCCGCGCACAGCCATTCCATCAGCGCGACATGATCCGGGCCTTCCACATCGTACATCGCGAAGTGCGACAGGTTGACAATGCCGCAATCCTCGCTCATCGCGAGATGCTCGGCATTGGAGACGCGCCAGAAATGGCGGTTGTCCCACTCGTTTTCGCGCACCGGCACCCGGTTGCCGTATTTCTCGAGCAGGTGCTCGTTGGCGGCATAGCCATGGGCGCGCTCCCAGCCGCCGAGCTCCATGAAATAGCCGCCGAGTTCCTTCTCGCGCTCCCAAAAGGGCGAGCGGCGCACATTGCGGCCTTTTGAGAAGGGCTCGCGCGGATGGACCGCCGGATTGTAGACCTTCATCGCCGTTTCGGTGCAGCGGTCCCAGATGAACTGCTCTTGCGTCTGGTGCGGATAGAAACGCGAGTAGTCGATGGCGTGGTGGTCGATCGACGTCCGGCCGTCCGTCATCCAGTCGGCGATGAGCTTGCCCATGCCGGGGCCGTCCTTGACCCAGATCGCGACGGCGTACCAGAGGCCCCGCACCTTCTGGCTCTCGCCCATGGAGGGGCCGCCGTCTGCCGTCACCTGCAGAAGCCCGTTGAAGGAATGGCTCTCATTGTAGCCCAGTTCGCCCAGGATCGGCGTCAGTTCCATCGCGCGCTCGAGCGGGGCGAGGATCTGTTCCATGTCGAGGTCGCGCTGCGAGGGCGAAAGACGGGCCTGGTCCTTCTCCAGAAGGTCGCGCGGATGGCAAAGGCGCGGACTGGTCTCTTCGTAATAGCCCCACTCGATCTGCCCGCCTTCGGCGGTCTTGGGATCGCCGGTGTCGCGCATGTAAGCCGAGTTGCCCTGGTCGCGCAGCAGCGGCCAGCCGATCTCCTTGCCGGTGCCGGCGAACTCGGTATACGGCCCGAAGAAGGTAAGCGGATGATCGATCGGCATCACCGGCAGGTCCTCGCCCACCATTTCCGCGATCAACCGGCCCCAGATACCCGCGCAAACAATCACATAGTCGGCTTCGATGGTGCCGCGATCGGTCACCACGCCCTTGATGCGACCGTTCTCGACGATAAGCGACCTGGCCGGCGTGTTGGCGAAGGATTTGAGTTTGCCGGAGGCTTCCGCCTGGTCGACCAGCTTGCCGGCGACCGTTTGCGAGCGCGGGATGACGAGACCGGCATCGGGATCCCACAGGCCGCCCTGCACCATCTCTTCTTCGATCAGCGGGAACTTCTGCTTGATCTCGGCCGGTTCGATCAGGCGGGCACGCGTGCCGAAAGCCTTTGCCGAGGCGATCTTTCGCTTGATCTCCTCCATGCGGGCGTCGTCGCCAACGCGGGCGACCTCAAGGCCGCCGATGCGGGCGTAATGGCCCATCTTTTCGTAGAAATCGATGGAGTAGAGCGTCGTCCAGCAGGACAGGAAATCATGGCTGGTCGTGTAGCAGAAGTCGGAGGCGTGCGCCGTCGAGCCGATATCGGTCGGGATGCCCGATTTGTCGATGCCGACGATGTCGTCCCATCCGCGCTCGATCAGGTGGTGGGCGACCGATGCACCGACAATGCCGCCCAGCCCGACGATGACGACCTTCGCCTTTTCCGGAAACCCTGCCATTGCCCGCGACTCCAAAAGTGCTGCTGCGGGCGCCCGCGCCCGCTTGATCGGCGCACAATATGCAGGCGACGGCCATCGTGCTACCGCCTGTTTGCGACACGCTGCACGTGCGGCGCGACCCCGGCGCATGACCCCGAAAAATCGGAACCGATTTTCGCTAGGATCATGCGCAGAAAAAATTCTACAGCGTCCTTTGCGCGTCCAAAAGGAGCCGCGGCACTGGTGGTTGAGATCAGCTGCTTCAAGGGAAAATGATGCGCGCCAGGCTGGAGGCGCAACTCATGATCCATTTTTTGGAACGACGTGCAACACTGCGGCGCGATGCCCTTTGATGCTCGCCCACAGCGCCTTGCAGGGACCGGCGAGCAGCAGGAACGGCGGGATCAGATTGGGAAAGTAGATGCGGGTGTCGTGGGCCAGCACCCCGAGCACCAATGCCGTAAACAGGGCGCCGGCGGAGCGGGAATCGTTAAGTTTCGATGATCCGAAACCATAAAAGGCCGGGCAGTTGCCCGGCCTTCGAAAAACAAGTCGTCAATGTTTTTTTGACGCGGTTACTTGATACGGGCGACGCCGCCTGAGATTTCGATCGTTTCCGAACCGGTCAGCGCCTCGAGGTCGCCATTCGGCATGGTAACGAAACAGCCGGTCGGGCAGAATTCCGCGGTTTCGCCGGCGGCCAGCGCCAGCTCCGTCTTGCCACCGCCTTCGGTCACGACGAGTGTGCGGGTCTCGGCGTCCTTGTTGGTCGCGCTGGCGGCGAAGGCTGAACCGCCCACGGCAAGAAAAGCAATGGCGGCGACGAGAGACTTCCACATTTGCAATATCGGTGTTTCCACCGCCTCTGTTGCATTTCGCAAGGCATTCTCGCCCTTTGCATGTGAGCTTATATGAGATGCCAGCTGAACGGCAACTGAATGCCGCATTCATGCCGCAATTGCTTTCGCTGTGTCGAAAGCCTGACTTGAGGGTATGTTGAGGTTTAGGTCAGGCCGAGCCGGAGTCGAACACGGGCGCGAAGCGACCAGACGGGTGGGTTCCGAGAACCGGAACGGAGCGGACATTTGGGTCCGTGAGTAGCGGAAGCGCAGGTATCAGCCGTTCGCAGGCCGGCATCACCTGAATATCAATGTACCCTAATCGGGGTCCGGCTTGCGGACCTTGCGCCCGGATCTAGCCAGGCGTTTCGTCTCGGCCACAGCTTCAGCCGCCGCGCGTTCCTGCTCGGCGAATTCGGCCTCGATCTGATCGTCATCGATCGGCCACGCCTCATGCTTCTTGGTCTCGACGACGGCGCGCGGCGCCGATGGAATTTCGATATGCTGGTCGGCGAACTCATCGAGGACGGCAAACCGGATGTCGTTCTGCACGATGTTGCCGTTCATCACGTCGGCCAGGAACACACGGATTTCGAATTCGAGAGCGGCCGGCCCAAAATTGGTGAACAGCACGAAGGGTTCTGGATTTTTCAGCACCAGCGGATGGCCCCGCGCAATCTCCAACAGGACAGCATGGGCCTGCTTGACGTCGCTGCCGTAGGCGACGCCGACCTTGATGTCGATGCGCCCGAGCTTGTTGCGGTGCGTCCAGTTGCCGACGGCATTGTTGATCAGGTTTGAATTGGGCAGGATCACCGACTGGCGCTGGAACGTCTCGATCTCGGTAGCGCGCACGCTGATCTTCTTGACCGTGCCGCTGATCTCACCGGCGACGATCCAGTCGCCGACCTTGAACGGCCGCTCGGCCAAAAGGATCAGACCGGAGACGAAGTTGGAGACGACATTTTGCAGGCCAAAGCCGATACCGAGCGACAGGGCGCCCGCGACAAGCGCCAGGTTGGAGAGATCGATGCCCGCCGCCGAGACGCCGACGAGCGCTGCGAGCGCCACGCCCGCATAGCCGACCGCCAGCCGGATCGAGTTTCGCACGCCGGTATCGACTTTGCCGCGCGCCATCACCGAGCCGTCGAGCCAGCCCTGGAACCAGCGCGTCAGGAAATAGCCGATGATGAAGACAACGATGCCGGTCAGGATGCCGGTCACCGAGATCGTCACCGAGCCGATGGTGAGGCCCGTCGCCAGCTTGTAGGCCCAGGCCTCGATGTCGCCGGGCTGGAAGCCCCACATCAACAGGATCAGCGGCAGGAACACCAGCACGATCATCAGGTTGATGGCGACGCTGACGACCAGGCCGAGCTGGTCGAGCGCGGACTCCTCGTAACTGGAATTGGTCGATAGCCAGCGCCCGATCGACGTGTTGGCAAAGCCGCCTTCCTCGCTGATCGCCCGCGCCGACAGGAAGCCGATATAGGCGGTGACCAGAATGGTTCCGGTGACCACGACCTGCAGCGAGACGAAAATGGCAAGGCCGATATAGCCGAGCAGCGCCGTGGCAATGGTGAAAAGGCCGAGCGCGACAGCGGTGTAGCGCAGCCACGCCGGCCAGGGACGCCAGCTTCCGTCGGCGGCCTTGAACGGTTTCAGCAGCCCCATCAGGATCAGGATGACGCCGACGATAATGGTGCCGACAAAACTTCTGGCGATGGTCAGCGACAGCGGCGAGCCCATCTTGTCGTTGACGACCGACAGGAAATTGTTGACGCCGATCACCACCGCCATGGCGGTCGTCAGCCGCACCAGCCAGCGGGCCGGACCCGATTCAACGGGTATCAGCCGCCAGTTCGGCAGCCGCGGTTCCAGCGCCGCATTGGTCAGCCGGTTGACGCAGAACACCACCGCGATGACCGAAACCAGCGCATTCAGGAAAACGCCAATGTCGCCGCGCAACACGTTGTAGTAGTTGAAAAAGAACACCGTCGAGACCAGAAAGACGCCAACCGCCAGCGTCGGCAGCAATGTCGACCAGAACGCCACCGACAGCCGGCTGAGATAGGAGGGATCTTCGACGGAAGGGTCAGCTTCGAAGACACGCCCGAACAGGCGCCGCCCACCGACAAAAAGTACCGCCGCCAGGGAAAGTGCCGTCAAGGTCGCGGCCAGCACGGCCTGGAACTTGAACTTGAAGGCGAAGGTCAGCCACGATGACACCGCCTTGTAGAAGCCGGTAAATTCACCGTTCGCATCGGAAATGACCTCAGGGCTCAGAGCGTCGGACAGCACGTAGCGCTTGGTGAGCAGATTGCGAAACAGCTCGCTGCGCATATTGGCGATCTTGGCGATGAGGCCGCTGATGCGGATCGACAGGTTTTGCGCCGCGGCGATGACAGCATTGATCTCGGCCTTTTCGGACGCCAGCGCCTGGCGTTCGCTGGTCACGATGTCGGGTTCGGGCGGCTGGCCCGCGGCCGGAGGCGCCCCGATCTGATCGAGCCTCGCGTTGATCTCCGAAAGGCGCGGGCGGAAGGCAAGCGCGCTGTTCAGCGCACCTCGCGACATTTCCTCGAGCTGCAGGCGGATATCGACAAGACTGGCGTCGTCGTCACCGTCCTCCTGGATTTTCTTTTCGAGATTGTCGGTCCTCGTCGTCAGGTCCTGCAGGATTTTCTGCTGGTCGGCGACTACTCCGGAGACAGCCTGGTCAAGCCCCTGCGCCGCCGCATCAAGCGACAGCGGCGCCGAGGCGACGATCGCCAGGACCAGAACGAAGCGGAGCAGTCGGAAAAGCATGATCGGTTGGCGACTCACAGGCGGCAAGGTGTTCTAAAGCTCGTCCTTGATAAAGACGCTCATACCAGGGAGCAAGCCGTCCCGCTCTGCTCGTCGATCTCGGCGTCGGCCAGTCGAAAAGCGATGGCGCAATATTGGCTTTGCGGCAGCGGCCTGCTCTATAGTGTGCCGCATCGCCCAAAACGGATGACAAAAAGCCAGAACGGATAACAAAAAGAATGGCGGAATATTCGGCCTTCTCGCTTCTCAAAAACGCGCTGACCGGCAACAAGGACTGGAAACCGGCCTGGCGCAAGCCGGACCCGAAGGCGTCCTATGACGTGATCGTCATCGGCGGCGGCGGCCATGGCCTGTCGACCGCCTATTATCTGGCCAAGGAGCACGGCATCACCAATGTCGCGGTGCTGGAAAAGGGCTGGCTCGGCTCCGGCAATGTCGGCCGCAACACGACGGCCGTGCGCTCCAACTATCTGCTGCCGGCCAACACGCGCTTCTACGAACATTCGATGAAGCTGTGGGAGAACCTCTCGCACGACCTCAACTACAACGTCATGTTCTCGCAGCGCGGCTGCCTCAACCTCGCGCACACGCCTGCCCAGCTCGACGATTTTGCCCGCCGCGGCAACGCCATGCGCCATCTCGGCGTCGACGCCGAACTGATGACCACGGCCGAGATCGCACGCCTGGTGCCGGCGCTGGACGTCTCCGCCACGGCGCGCTTCCCAATCGTCGGCGGCCTGATGCAGCGGCGCGCCGGCACCGCCCGCCACGATGCCGTCGCCTGGGGCTATGCGCGCGGCGCCGACCGTCGCGGCGTCGACATCATCGAGAATTGCGAGGTCACCGGCTTCCTGCGCGACGGCGACCGCATATCAGGCGTCTCGACGTCGCGCGGAGAGATCCGCGCCAGGAAGGTGGCGGTCGCGGTGGCCGGCAGCACCGGGCAAGTCATGCGGCTCGCCGGCATCGATACGATGCCGATCGAGAGCCATGTGCTGCAGGCCTTCGTGACGGAATCGCTGAAGCCGTTCATCAACACGGTCCTGACTTTCGGCATGGGCCATTTCTATATGTCGCAGTCGGACAAGGGCGGCCTTGTCTATGGCGGCGATCTCGACGGCTACAACAGCTACGCCCAGCGCGGCAGTTTGCCTGTTGTCGACGAGGTGATGAGCGAGATGCTGGCGCTGTTTCCGGCTCTCGCCCGCGTTCGCATGCTGCGCTCCTGGGGCGGCGTCTGCGACATGTCGATGGACGGCTCGCCGATCATCACCATCGGCCCGCTGCCGGGCATGTATCTCAACTGCGGCTGGTGCTATGGCGGCTTCAAGGCGACGCCGGCCTCCGGCTGGTGCTTTGCCTGGACCATCGCCAAGGATGAACCGCACGACATCAATGCGCCTTTCACGTTGGATCGCTTCCATCGCGGCCTGGTGATCGACGACAAGGGCCAGGGCCCGACGCCGCGGCTGCATTAGACCATGATCCCGAACCGTAGGTCAGCATAACAAAAAGTGGAAACCGGTTTTCGGCCAAGACCATGGTCAAACGAGAAGATACAATCGCATGCTGATTACCTGCCCCTATTGCGGCCCGCGCGACGTCATCGAGTTCACCTATCAGGGCGACGGCAACCGTGAGCGCCCTCAACCCGCCTCGCAGGACCTCGATGCCTGGAACGCCTATGTCTACGACCGGTTGAATCCGGCGGGTAACCACAACGAGATCTGGCAGCATTCCGGCGGCTGCCGCGCCCATCTCAGGGTCGTTCGCAACACGCTGACACACGAGATCTCCAGCGTCGCCTTCGCGCGCGGCGACCACAAATCCGTTACGCGGCACAAGACGGAGGGCAAGTCATGAGCCCGCGCCGCACCGAATCCGGTGGCCGGATCGACCGGCTGCGAACCATCCGGTTCACCTTCGACGGCGCGCCCTACACCGGTCATGCCGGCGACACGCTTGCCTCAGCGCTGCTGGCCAACGGTGTCACCGTGTTCGGGCGCTCGTTCAAATATCACCGCCCGCGCGGCGTGCTGACATCAGGCGTCGAGGAGCCGAACGCCCTGGTGACGGTATTGCGGGACGAGGTTCGCGAGCCCAACATCGCCGCGACCATGGTCGAGATCTATGACGGGCTGACCGCTGTCAGCCAGAACCGCTTTCCATCGCTGGCCTGGGATGTCAGCGCCGCCAACCAGCTCGGCGGCAGGCTTCTGTCCGCCGGCTTCTATTACAAGACCTTCATGGGACCCGCGATCGGCCCGCTGAAGAGCACGCGTTTCTGGATGTTCTGCGAGCATTTCATCCGTCGCGCCGCCGGTCTCGGCCGCGCCGGGACCGCTGCCGACACGGCACGTTATGAGCGCATGAACGCCTTCTGCGATGTGCTGGTGGTCGGTTCCGGTCCGGCCGGACTGATGGCCGCCAGGGCAGCCGCCGATCAGGGCGCGCGCGTCATCCTCAGCGAGCTCGAACCGCGTTTCGGCGGTTCGGCCAACTGGTCGGGCGAGACGATCGACGGGATGCCCGGGGCGGACTGGGCAGCGCGAGCCGCCGGCCAGCTCGAAGCCTATGACAATGTCCGCCTGCTGCCGCGCACCACGGTCTGGGGCTATTACGACGGCAACGTGCTCGCCGCGCTCGAACGGGTTACCGACCACAAGGAGAGGCCCGGCAAGGGCGAACCGCGCCATCGCTACTGGATCATTCGCGCCAAGTCGGTGGTCCTGGCCACCGGCTCCTTCGAGCGGCCGCTGGTGTTTCCGGGCAACGACCGGCCAGGCGTGATGCTGGCCCAAGCCGCCGAGCGCTATGCCAACGAGTACGGCGTGCTGCCGGGCCACAGGATCGCGCTCTTCACCAACAATGACAGCGCCTATCGCTCCGCCCTGGCGCTGAAGAAGGCCGGTGCGGCGATTGTCGCCATCGTCGACGTGCGGCCGGAGCTTTCGAGCGAGATGCGCGAGCTCGCCGATGAAGCGGAAGCCAAAATCCTTTCCGGTCACGCCGTGGTCGCCACCGAAGGCGGCAAGGCGCTGTCCGGCATCAAGGTGCAGCGCTTCGACATGGTCAACGGCGCGCTTGCCGGCGAGGCGCGCAGCATTCAAGCCGACTGCCTGCTGATGTCGGGCGGCTGGTCGCCGACCATCCATCTGGCCAGCCAGGCCGGCGCCAAGGCGGAATGGAATGCCGCCCGACAGGCCTTCCTGCCACCGAAGCCAACACAGCAGTGGATTGGCGCCGGCGCCTTCACCGGCAGCTTTTCCACCGCCGAGGCAATCGCCGAAGGCCGCGCCGCCGGCCTATCCGCGGCGGGTGGAACGGGTACGCCAGCGGCCTTGCCGGTCGTCGAAGCCGTACCTGGCGATCCCGATCCGGCGCCGGTGTTCGAGATCAGGGCCGATGGAAAAAGCTTCGTCGATTTCCAGCACGATGTGACCGCGGAGGATGTGCGGCTTGCGCATCGCGAAGGCTTCATCTCGGTCGAGCATCTGAAGCGTTACACCACGCTCGGCATGGCGACCGACCAGGGCAAGAGCTCCAACATACCCGGCCTAGCCATCATGGCCGAAGCGTTGGGCAAGCCGATTCCCGAAGTCGGTACGACCCGTTTTCGTCCGCCCTTTTCGGCCGTGTCGATCGGCTCGCTGGCCGCCGAACGGTTCGGCGACCTGAGGCCCGAGCGGCTGACGCCGATGCATGACTGGCACGTCGCCAATGGCGCAACCATGTATTCGGCCGGCCTCTGGTATCGCCCGATGATCTACGGGCTTTCAGGCGAGACGATCGAGCAGGCCTATGTGCGCGAAGCCAGGGCGACGCGAGAGAGCGCCGGCATCGTCGACGTCTCGACACTGGGCAAGATCGCCGTGCAAGGCCCGGACGCCGCGGAATTCCTCGACCGGATCTACACCAACATGTTCTCGACGCTGGCCGTCGGCAAGGCCCGCTACGGGCTGATGCTGCGCGAGGACGGCCTCGCCTTCGACGACGGTACGACATGGCGGATCGGCGAACAGGACTTCCTGATGACCACCACCACGGCCAATGCCGGCAAGGTGATGCAGCATCTGGAGTATTTCCTTGACGTCATCTGGCCGGAGCTGAAGGTCCACGTCACCTCGGTGACCGACGAATGGGCGGGTGCGGCGATCGGCGGGCCAAAGGCGCGAGCCATTCTTGCTGCTTGCGTCACCGGCACTGCCGTCGACAATGCCGCACTGCCTTTCATGGGCATCGTGCACGGCAAGATATCGGGTGTGCCGGTGATGATCTGCCGGCTTTCCTTCTCCGGCGAAATGGCGTTCGAAGTTTACTCCGGCGCCGGCTACGGCACCCATGTCTGGGAAGCGTTGATCGAAGCCGGCAAGCCGTTCGGACTGGTGACTTACGGGCTTGAGGCGCTCGGCACGATGCGCATCGAGAAAGGCCACGTCACCGGCGCCGAGATCGACGGCCGCACCACGGCACGCGACCTGCATCTCGACTGGATGCTGTCCAAGAAGAAGCCCTTCATCGGCTCGGCGATGATGGATCGCGAGGGCCTGATCGCGCCCGGCCGTCTGGAACTCGTCGGCCTGGTTTCGCTGGACAACCAGCCGCTCAACGGCGGCGCGCACATCGTCGAGGCGCTTGACGAAGCCAATCCGCACGATTCCATCGGCCACATCACAGCTTGCTGTTATTCGCCGGCGCTCGGCAAGTACATCGCGCTCGCTTTGGTCAAGGACGGCAAGGCACGGCGCGGCACGCGCGCCCATATCTCCGATCCCCTGCGCAACCGGTTCGGCCCGGTCGAGATCGTCTCCAACCACTTCTTTGATCCGGACGGGAGCCGCATGCATGGTTGAGCGCCAATCACCGATTGAGTTGGCACCGCTTGAGCCGGAACTGCGCACCGGCTCGCACGGCGATTTCGAACACGGCGTCGATGTCATCCTCTCCGAAACCAGGCCGGGGACGATCCTGCAGCTCGCTGCCTGGCCGGGCCAGGAGAAGGAGTTGATATCAGGTATCCGCACTGTTACCGGCCTCGCTCTGCCCGATGGCGCCGGCGCCGGCAGCACCGACGGCGTGAGGTCGGTGTTCGGCTTTGCGCCGGGAAAATTCACTGTGGTCGATGAGGCCGAAGGCCTGGCATCGGCCTTTGCCAATGTCGTCACCCCGGCGATCGGCACGATGACCGACCTGTCGCATGGCCGCACCGCGATCCGCATCGCCGGACCGAAGGCCGAATGGGTGCTGGCGAAATTCTTCGCCATCGACTTCGCGCTGCCGGCCTTCCCGGTCGGTGCCGGCCGCTCGACCATGCATCATGACGTCTTCGCCCAGATCCAGCGCACCGGCGCCGACCAGTTCGACATCTATGTATTCCGCTCGTTTGCGCGCTCGTTCTGGAAGGCGCTCTGCCATGCCAGCGAGGAAGTCGGCTACGAGGTACAATAGACCGAGACGGCGTATCGTCACCTCACGTGGCGAACGTCACCCACTCTTCCAGCGGCGCGCGGTCAGTGCGGAACTCGTTTTCGGGCTTGGACGTGTCCTCATGGCCGAGCGCCATGCCGCAGACGACGATCTCCTCGTCGGGAATGTTGAGCACCGGCCTGATCTGCTTGTGATAAGGGGCAAAGGCGGCTTGCGGGCAGGTGTGCAGGCCCCTGCCCCGTGCCGCCACCATGATGTTCTGCAGGAACATGCCGTAGTCGATCCACGAGCCCTTGTTCAGCCGCCGGTCGACGGTGAAGATGATGCCGATCGGCGCATCGAAGAAGACAAAGTTGCGGTCGTGCTGCGCGCGCATCCTGTCCACTTCGCGTCGGCCGATGCCGAGCACGCTGTAGAGGCCGAAGCCGTTGGCCCGCCGCCGCGTGAGATACGGTTCGAAGAACTGGTCGGGATAGTAACGATACTCGTCCCACTCAGCCTTTTCGGCGCGGATGCCGGAGTTGAGGATAGCATCGGTGATCCGCTGCTTGACCTCGCCCTTGGTGACGTAGACCCGCCAAGGCTGCATGTTGGTGCCCGAAGGTGCACGCGCGGCAACGGCGAGAATGGCGCGGATCGTCTCGTCGTCGACCATGTCGGGCAGGAAGGCGCGCACCGAACGGCGCGACGTGATCGCCTCGTCTACGATCGCCGCATCATCTGTAATTGTAGTCCTGTTTTCCAGCATGGGCGTCCCTTTGCGCGTGACCCGGAGACCGGAATCGATTCCGGAAAGGATCATGCGCCGTCCAGAAAATGAGAGAGCACGATTGCGGGTCCAATTTGACGCATGGCGCTCTGTCGTAAGCCTCGACCGGGCGCCCTCACTCGCCGTTCGTCGCCGAGCCTTTGCCTGAACCGCCAAAACGGTGCAAGCAAATCTTGTGGCCTCATGAAAATCGTCTTGATTTTTTCACAAACCTGACCCCTTATGAAATTTGCCCCCAATTTTTCACCAAGGGGAATTTTTCACCCAGAGAGATTTCACCAAGAGAAATGGCTTTGCCCTCAACCGCCGTCAGATCGGAGCAGGAAAACCGCGAACGGCTGCTGGCCGGCGATATCAGGGCGCTGCGCCGGGCGCGCGGGCTGACGCTTGCCGAGATTGGCCTGAAGCTCGGCCGCTCCGTCGGCTGGGTCAGTCAGGTCGAGCGCGGTCTGTCGATCCCATCGCTCAGTGATCTCAGAGCCTTCGCGGAATTGTTCGGCGTGCCGGTCAGCCTGTTCTTCAGCCACGACGTGCCCGTCGAGAACGAGCGCGGCGTGGTCGTGCGCGCCGGCAGCCGCCGCACGCTTGGTACAAGCGATTCCGGCCTGGTGGAGGAGCTTCTGTCGCCCGATCTCGGCGGTAGCTTTGAGATGCTGCGTTCGGTCTTCGCGCCGGGTGCTGAACTGAAGACTGAGGCTCGCCGGCCGACGGAGGAAGCCGGGTATGTCGCTTCCGGCAGCTTCGACATCGAGATATCAGGCGTCTGGCACCGGCTTGGTGAGGGTGACTCCTTTCGCTTCGACGGCAAGCCGTTCCGCTGGCGCAATCCTGGAGCGGAGCCGGCGGTAGTCATCTGGGTGGTTTCGCCGCCCGTCTATTGAAGGTTGGAGAAGAATATGGCCGGTTTGCCGACCACGGCACGTGTGGTGATCATCGGAGGCGGTGTCGTCGGCGCCTCCTCGCTCTACCATCTCGCCAAGGCGGGCTGGACCGATTGCGTGCTCCTGGAAAAGAACGAGCTCACCTCCGGCTCGACCTGGCATGCGGCCGGCAACGTGCCGACCTTCTCCTCGTCATGGTCGCTGATGAACATGCAGCGCTATTCGACCGAGCTTTATCGTGGGCTGGCTGACGAAGTCGGCTATCCCATGAACTACCACGTCACCGGCTCGCTCAGGCTGGCCCATGCCGCCGAGCGCATGCAGGAGTTCCAGCGCGCCAAGGGCATGGGCCGCTATCAGGACATGGACATCGATGTGGTCGGGCTCGACGAGATCAAGCGCCGCTACCCGTTCATCGAAACGCATGAGCTGAAGGGCGCGCTCTACGATCCGAACGACGGCGACATCGACCCGGCGCAGCTGACCCAGGCGTTGGCCAAGGGCGCCCGCGACATGGGCGCGACGATCATCCGTTTCTGTCCGGTCATCGGCGTGCGCCGCGAGAAGGACGAGTGGGTGGTCGAGACCGCGCAGGGCGAGGTCCGCTGCGAGATCGTCGTCAACGCCGCCGGCTACCGCGCGGCTGAAGTCGGCAAGATGTTCGGCCGCGACGTACCGATGATGGTGATGAGCCATCAATATATCCTGTTCGAGGAAATCCCCGAATTGGCCGCATGGTCGAAGGAGCAAGGCAAGAAACTGCCGCTGCTGCGCGACGTCGACACCTCCTACTATCTCCGCCAGGAAAAGAACGGGATGAATCTCGGCCCCTATGAGCGCAATTGCCGTGCGCATTGGGTCGGCCATAACGACCCGATGCCCGATGATTTTTCGTTCCAGCTGTTTCCCGACGATCTCGACCGGCTGGAGGACTATCTGGCCGATGCCGTCGCCCGCGTGCCGATCCTCGGCACCGCCGGCCTGTCCAAGGTCATCAACGGCCCGATCCCCTACGCGCCGGACGGCAACCCGCTGATCGGCCCGATGCCCGGCGTGCCGAACGCCTTCGAGGCCTGCGTCTTCACCTTCGGCATCGCCCAGGGCGGCGGCGCCGGCAAGGTGTTGGCCGAATGGGTGACTGAGGGCCAGACCGAATGGGACATGTGGTCCTGCGATCCACGCCGCTTCACCAGCTTTGCCTCGGCCCCGGATTACTGCGTCGCCAAGGGCATGGAAATCTACGGCAACGAATACGCCATCCAGTTCCCGCGTCATGCCTGGCCGGCTGGGCGCGACCGCAAACTGTCGCCGATCCACCATCGCATCAAGGCGCTCGGCGCCTGCTTCGACGCCTATAATGGCTGGGAGCGCGCCACTTGGTACGCGCAAGCCGGCGACGACGTCTCGGAAGCCGCGACGCTGACCTTCCGCCGCGATGGACCCTGGCAGCATCGCGTCCGCGAAGAATGCCTTGCCGTGCGCGACGCCGCCGGCATTTTGGACCTGCCTGGATTTTCCCGCTTTAACCTCGACGGTCCGGGTGCTGCCGAATGGTTGAGCCAACAGGTTACCGGGCTGGTGCCGAAACCCGGCCGCATCGGCCTCGTCTATTTTGCCGACGACAAGGGCCGCATCGTCACCGAAATGTCTGTCGTTCGCCATGACGAGAATTTGATGACGCTGATCACCGCCGCCGTGGCGCAGTGGCATGATTTCGAGTGGCTGAAATCGCGCATGCCGAAGGACGCCTCCTTCAAGCTGGTCGATCGGACCGAGGAATACGCCACGCAGATCCTCGCCGGGCCCAACGCGCGAAAAATCCTCGCCGATGTCTGCGCCGCAGACCTTGCTCTGCCTTGGCTGACGCACCAGGAGACGACAATCGCCGGCCGTTGGGCAAGGCTGGTGCGTGTGTCCTTCGCCGGCGAACTCGGCTGGGAAATCCACACCAAGGTCGACGACACCGCCGCCGTCTTCGACGCCGTCTGGGCGGCCGGCCAGAAGCATGGCCTGAAGCCGTTCGGCATGTACGCGCTGGATTCGCTGCGGCTCGAAAAAGGCTACCGCGCCTGGAAAGGTGACCTGTCGACCGACTATTCGATCCTGCAGGGCGGGTTGGAGCGTTTCGTGAAATGGGACAAGCCGGAATTCCGCGGCAAGGCGGCACTGCAAAACGAGAAGCAGCAGGGCGTCAAGAAGCGTTTCGTCACGCTGGTCGTCGAAAACCCCGGCGACTGCGATGCGCCCTATATGTCGACGCTGTGGCATGACGGCCGGATCGTCGGCGAGACGACGTCCGGCGGCTGGGGTCATCGCATCGACAAATCGATCGCGCTCGGCATGCTGCGCGCCGATCTTACTGAGCCGGGAACCGCGGTCGAGGTCGAGATCTTCGGCGAGCGCTTCAGGGCAATCGTGCAGAAGGACGAACCGCTGTGGGATCCAAAGAACGAGAGGTTGCGCGCGTGAAGACTGTCATTCTCACCGATGGCGGCATGGGCCAGGAACTGGTACGCCGCAGCAGCTCCGAACCCACCCCGCTATGGTCGGCCAGGGTGCTGATCGACGAACCGGACCTGGTGCGCGACCTGCATGCGGAGTTCATCCGGGCCGGCGCCCGCGTCATCACCATCAACACCTATTCCGCGACGCCCGAGCGGCTGGCGCGGGAGGGCGCGGAAGAGCTGTTCAAGCCGCTGCAGAAGCGCGGCATAGAACTGGCAAGGCAAGCTCGCGATCAGGCCGGCGATGCGGCCATCGCCGGCTGCCTGTCGCCGCTGTTCGGCAGCTATGCACCGGCACTGACGATCTCCTTCCAGGATACGCTCGACATCTACCGTCGCATCGTTGCCGAGCAGGCTGACGGCGTCGATCTGTTCCTGTGCGAGACCATGGCGTCGGCCGAGGAGGCGCGCGCCGCTGTCACCGCGGCTTCGGAAAGCGGCAAGCCGGTGTGGGTGTCGTGGACGCTTGCCGATCACGGCACGCCGCGCCTGCGCAGCGGCGAAGCCATAGCGGCTGCGTCGAGCGCTCTCGACGGGCTGCCGGTCGCAGCTAGACTGATCAATTGCTGCCGGCCCGAAGCGATCGCTGCAGCGCTGCCCGAACTGATAGGCCTCGGCGGTCCGGTTGGCGCCTATGCCAACGGCTTCACCTCGATTGATGCGCTCAAGCATGGCGGCACCGTGGAGGTGCTGCACGCCCGCCACGACCTCGATCCGCGTGCCTATGCCGGCCAGGCGATCGGCTGGGTCGAGGCCGGCGCCTCCATCGTCGGCGGCTGCTGCGAAGTCGGACCGCCCCATATCGCCGCCCTGCGCGACCGGCTCGAACAGGCCGGCTACGAAATTTCGGGAGTAGCATAATGCCCAGACCATCATCGCGCATTTCCGGCATCGTGCCTTCCGGCAAGGACGGCTGGGAGGTTCATTCCGCCGCCTGGGCGCGCAAGCAGGCTGGCGAGGACATCATCATGCTGTCGGTCGGCGACCATGATTTCGACACGCCGGCGCAGACGATCGAAGCCTGCGTGACCGCGGTTCGCGCCAGCAACCACCACTATACCCCGCTTGCCGGCATTCCGCGCCTGCGCAAGGCAATGGCGGCCGCCTCGACCGCCTGCACCGGCATTGTGACCGACTCCGATCAGGTCATCGCCACGCCAGGCGGACAAGCAGCGCTGTATGCGGCGGTGCAGGCCGTTCTCGACCAGGGCGACCATGCCATCGTGGTCGCGCCCTATTACGCGACCTACCCCAACACGTTCAGTGCAGCGGGCGCCGATTTCACGGTGGTCGAGACGCCCGCCGAGGATGGTTTTCAGCCGCGAGAAGCCGACATTCGCGCGGCGCTTCGGCCGAACACGCGCGCCATCCTCATCAACACGCCGAACAACCCGACGGGTGCTGTCTATTCGCGCCAGCGGCTTGAAGAGCTGGCGCAGATCTGCCGGGAATATGACCTCTGGCTGCTGTCGGACGAGGTCTATTGGACGCTGGGCGGTGGCGAGCACATCTCGCCGCGTTCGTTGCCCGGCATGGCGGATCGCACGCTGGTCATCAATTCCATGTCGAAGAGCCACGGCATGACCGGCTGGCGCATGGGCTGGCTGACCGGGCCCGAAGAGATGATCTCGCTGCTGACCAGCCTCAATCTGGTGACGACCTACGGCCTGCCGGCCTTCATCAGCCTCGCTTGCGCCGAGGCGCTGGAAAACGGCCACGGCGTCAAGGAAATTGCCGAACGCTATGCTGCAAGGCGCACCATCGTCCTCGATGCCATGCGCGGCATGAACAACGTCACCGTGCGCGGCTCCGAAGGCGGCATGTATGTCATGCTCGACATCTCGGCTCTCGAGCCGGACGACGAGAAATTCGCCTGGGCTCTCCTCGACAAGAAAAAGGTCGGCGTGATGCCGGGCTCAAGCTTCGGCGAGGCGGCCGCCGGCCATATTCGCGTCAGCCTCTGCCAGCCCGAGGCGGTGCTTTTGGAAGCAGCCACTCGCTTGCGCCGCTTTGCTTCCAGCTATCGCCGTGAGGCTGCATGAGCGCCCTGCCCCCCAAAACCATTCCGACCAAAGTCATCCCTACGAAAGCAAGGGCCGTCATCATCGGCGGCGGTGTCTCGGGCTGCTCGGTCGCCTACCATCTGGCCAAGCTCGGCTGGACCGACATCGTGCTGCTCGAACGAAAGCAGCTGACATCGGGCACGACATGGCACGCCGCCGGCCTGATCGGCCAGTTGCGCGGCTCGCAGAACATGACGCGGCTGGCGAAATATTCGGCCGATCTCTACATCAAGCTGGAAGCCGAAACCGATGTCGGCACCGGCATGCGCCAGGTCGGCTCGATCACCGTGGCGCTGACCGAGGAGCGCAAGCACGAGATTTATAGGCAGGCGTCTCTCGCCCGCGCCTTCGATGTCGACGTGCGCGAGATTTCGCCTGGTGAAGTCAAGGAGATGTATCCGCATCTCAACATTTCCGATGTAGTCGGCGCCGTGCATCTACCGCTCGACGGCCAATGCGACCCAGCCAATATCGCCATGGCGCTGGCCAAGGGTGCGCGTCAGCGCGGTGCGACGATCGTGGAAAATGTGAAGGTCACGAAAGTCCATACCAGGGATGATCGCGTCACCGGCGTTTCCTGGACGCAGGGCGACGAGCAAGGCATGATCGAAGCCGATGTCGTCGTCAATTGCGCAGGCATGTGGGCGCGCGAGCTCGGGCGCCAGAACGGCGTCACCATCCCGCTGCATGCCTGCGAGCACTTTTACCTCGTCACCGAACCGATCCCCGGCCTGGCCCGCCTGCCGGTGCTGCGCGTGCCGGACGAATGCGCCTACTACAAGGAAGACGCCGGCAAGATGATGCTCGGTGCCTTCGAGCCGGTGGCCAAGCCCTGGGGCATGGACGGCATAAGCGAAGATTTCTGCTTCGACCAGTTGCCCGAGGATTTCGGGCATTTCGAGCCGATCCTCGAAATGGGCGTCAACCGCATGCCGATGCTGGCCAGCGCCGGCATCCACACCTTCTTCAACGGTCCCGAGAGTTTTACCCCCGACGACCGCTACTATCTTGGCGAGGCGCCGGAGCTTTCCGGCTACTGGATGGCGACCGGCTACAATTCGATCGGCATCGTCTCCTCCGGTGGCGCCGGCATGGCCCTGGCGCAATGGATCAACGACGGCGAGGCACCCTTCGACCTGTGGGAGGTCGATATCCGCCGCGTCCAGCCGTTCCAGAAGAACCGCCGTTATCTGAAGGAGCGCGTCTCCGAGACGCTCGGCCTGCTCTACGCCGACCATTTCCCGTACCGTCAGATGGCGACCTCGCGGAACATCAGGCGCTCGCCACTGCACGAACATCTGAAGGCGCGCGGCGCGGTGTTCGGCGAAGTCGCCGGCTGGGAGCGCGCCAACTGGTATGCTAGGCCCGGCCAGGAGCGCGAGTACCGCTATTCCTGGAAACGGCAGAACTGGTTCGACAACCAGCGCGACGAACATCTGGCGGTCCGGAACGGTGTCGGGCTGTTCGACATGACCTCCTTCGGCAAGATCCGTGTCGAGGGCCGCGATGCCTGCGCCTTCCTGCAAAAGCTTTGCGCCAATGACATGGACGTGGCGCCGGGCAAGATCGTCTACACCCAGATGCTCAACCAGCGCGGCGGCATCGAGAGCGACCTCACCGTCTCGCGCCTGTCGGAAACCGCCTTCTTCCTCGTCGTGCCCGGCGCGACGCTGCAGCGCGATCTCGCGTGGCTAAAAAAACACCTCTCCGATGAATTCGTCGTGATCACTGATGTGACCGCTGCCGAAGCCGTGCTCTGCCTGATGGGTCCGGATGCGAGGAAGCTGATTCAAAAGCTGAGCCCGAACGATTTCTCCAACGAAACCAATCCATTCGGAACGTTTCAGGAGATAGAAATCGGCATGGGGCTGGCCCGTGCCCATCGTGTGACCTATGTCGGCGAACTGGGTTGGGAGCTTTATGTCTCGACCGATCAGGCAGCCCACGTGTTCGAGGCGATCGAGGAGGCCGGCGCCGATGTCGGCCTGAAACTCTGCGGCCTGCACACGCTGGATTCCTGCCGCATCGAAAAGGCGTTCCGGCATTTCGGCCACGACATCACCGACGAGGACAATGTGCTGGAGGCAGGCCTCGGCTTCGCAGTGAAGACCGCCAAGGGCGATTTTCTTGGCCGCGATGCCGTGCTGAGGAAGAAGGAAACCGGATTGAACCGGCGGCTGGTGCAGTTCCGCCTGAAAGACACGCAACCGCTGCTCTTCCACAACGAAGCGATCCTGCGCGACGGCAAGATTGTCGGCCCGGTCACCTCGGGCAACTACGGCCATCATATCGGCGGCGCTATCGGCCTAGGCTACGTGCCGTGCCAAGGCGAGAGTGAGGCGGATGTGCTGTCGTCGTCCTACGCGATCGAAATCGCAGGCGAGCGCTTCGCCGCCGAGGCATCGCTGAAGCCGATGTATGATCCGAAGTCGGAACGGGTGCGGATGTAGCTCAAAACCGCTCCAGCTTCGTTCGCACTTTCTCCACAAACGCCGCCCTCGTCTTCGGTGTCGATGAGTCCATCAGGTAGTGCGCCAGAAAGAACGTCCTGCAGCGGGTGGCGCAGAGCGCCCGCATGCCGCGCAGGATTGTCTTGCGTCCCGGCTGGCCGACGACGACGCTCCACCAGGTCGGTGCGCCGCAGGTCGTGATCACCCCTATCTTCGTCACATGCCTCATCAGCGACTGGATCCGCCCCTTGCCGGCCGGCAGCCGGAAGGCGACGTCGGTCGCCCAGACCCGGTCGAGCCAGCCCTTCAGCATTGCCGGCAGCCCATACCACCATGTCGGATAGATGAAGAGGATTGCCTGGGCCCAACTGAGATTTTCGATATGCCGCTTGAGCGCCGGATCCTGCGGGGCGTGCTCATTGTAGGAGCGTCGCTCGCCGCAGCCCATGACCGGATCGAAATTCTCCGCATAGAGGTCGAGCAGCCGCACCTCCCAGCCCCTCGCCTTCAGCACCTCGATGGCACTATCCCGGATCGAGGCGCAAAAGCTTTCGGGCACAGGATGGCAGTAAACCACCAGGACCCGCATCAGAACGCTTCCATGCTGGCCGCGACCTTCGCTGTGAATCTCTTCCGCGTTTCATCGGTCGACAGGTTCATCGAATAATGTGCGAGATAGGACACGGAGGCACCTGGCTTGACCGCGGCGCGCAACACACGCTTGACCAGCTTGCGCGGCGGGTCGCCCATCAGCATGGCGTGGAACTGGCTGCCGCCATAGGTGGTGACCGCCGCCAGCTTGCGGATGTTGTGCAGCGACGGCTGCACCTTGCCATTGACCAGCTTGAACGAGACGCCAGGCAGGAAGACGCGGTCGAAAAAGCCTTTCAGGATCGCCGGATAGCCGAAGTTCCACACCGGAAACGACAGCACCAGCGCCTCTGCCCGCAGCAGGCGCTCGACATAGGGCGCTGCCGGGTCACCGGCGCCGCGCTCGTCGTGATAGCCGAGCCGCTCGGCCCGCGTCAGCCGCGGATCGAAATTCTCGGCATAGAGATCGCAGTCGTCGACCGCGTGGCCGGCGACCGTCAGCCGCTCGACGATCACCTTGTGCAAACCGGCATTGAAGCTGGTCTCGACCGGATCGGCGTAGAGAACGAGGATGTTCATCACCCCGCCTTCTGCAACCCCTTGAACAGGAACGACTTGCCCGAGCGATAGTCGTAGTCCGGGTTTTCCCAGGCGATCATCTTGCCCGGATTGAGCAGCCCTTGCGGGTCTGTCTCGCGCTTGAAGGCGAGCTGCACCTCGTCCGTCTGCTTCATACCGCCCTCTTCCAGCGTGTAGCGGTGCGGATTGAAAACCCAGCAGCCATTGTCCTCATGGATGCGGATGATCTCGTCGAGCCGCTCCGCCGTTGTGAAGCGCACCAACGGCAGCCCGGCCACGCCGATCGCGCCGTCGAAGCGGATGAATTCGAGATGTGTCGGCACTTCGTCGCCGAAGCGGTCGATCATCGCCTTGACGTAAGCGAGGTGATCCGGCGAAGGATAGCGGGTCTGCAGATAGGTAATATCAGGGTCGACCCTGATAGCGCGCAGCGTCGTGTGGTTCCAGGTCAGCTCATAGGCCGGCGGCAGGCCCTTGAGATCGGCCTCCTTGTCGGCGCGGAAGACGATGTCGCCCTTGCTGCGTCCCGTGAGGGCGACAAAGGCGTCCATCGCCTGCGGCGCGATCATGCAGACGACGATGCTTTGCTCGCGCCGGAAGAACCTTTGATGCCGCTTGAAATAGTCATAGGGGATCGGCGCGGCGATCGGCGTGATCAGCTTCGCCAGAATGCCGTCCTGGATGGCCAGGTCATTGCCGAAGCCGGCCGCATCCATGAAGTCGTCGAAGCCGACGATGACGTCGATCCAGTCGTAAGCAGCGGTCAGCGGCATCTCGACCTCGGTGATGATGCCATTGGTGCCGTAGGCGTGCATCACCTTCAGCACCTCCTCGCCGGTAAGGTCCATGATGCGAGGCTCCGCTTCCATCGTCACGGTCCGCAGCCGGATGACATTGCCGAGGTCGCGCAGGCCACCCCAGCGGATCGAGCCGACACCGCCCGAACCGCCGGCGACAAAGCCGCCTATGCTCGCCGTGTTGTAGGTCGATGGCGACATCCGCAGCTCCTGGCCGGAATGCGCGCGCGTCGCTCTGTCGATCTCGGCGAGGACCGCACCCGGTCCGGTCACGACGCGGCCGGGCGCGATCGTCTTGACTGCATTCAACTCGGCGAGATTGAGGACGACGCCGCCGGACAAAGGCATCGCCTGCCCGTAATTGCCGGTGCCGCTGCCGCGCGGCGTCACCGGAACGCCATGCCGGTGGCAAGCGGCAAGCACACGGATCACCTCGTCTTCCGTCATCGGTGTCACGATCATGTCGCCGGCGACATGGTCGAGCTGCAGCTTCAGCACCGGACTGTACCAGTAGAAGTCGCGGCTCTTCTGCTGGACGATCGCCGGATGGTCGTCGATCTTCAGACCGTCGAGATCGCGTTTCAGGGCAGCCAGGTCCATCATTCCACCATCAGATCATCGAGTTCGGCATAATCGGGCAAGCAGCGTTCGATGGCGCGACCCTCGCGTACGACGATGCGATCCGATTCGGGCCGCGACAGCAATTCCGTCCAGTTCCGTCCCCTAAAGACGACGAAGTCAGCAGCACCGCTGGCGGCGAGCGTGCCGAAGCCATCGAGCCGCATCACCTGGGCTGGTGTCGAAGTCACCGCTTGCGGCCAGTCGCCGACCGGGTGATCGAAATGCAGGATGCGCGTCGCCATGCGGTAGACCTCCAGCATATCGAGATCGCCATAGGCGTAGAACGGGTCTCGGGTGTTGTCGGAGGCGACGGCCACAGGAATCCCGCGCGCCTTCATCTCGTGCAGCAGCGTTATCCCGCGCCAGCGCGGCGTGGTCTTGTCGCCGCGCCGGTCCTGCAGATAGAGATTGCACATCGGCAGCGACACCACGGCAAGCCGCGCCTTCGCCACCTTGTCCAGCGTGTCGAGCACATCGAGATCGGGCTGGCGTGCCAGCGAGCAGCAATGGCCGACAAGGATGTTTCCCTCAAAACCGTTCCACAGGGCCGCCTCGGCGATCTTCTTCAGCGAGATCGCCGAAATATCATCGGTCTCGTCGGCGTGGAAATCGAGGTCGAGGCCATGCTTGATTGCCTCCGCGAACACCTGGTCGAGAAGCTCTTCCAGGTCCGGCAGCATATAGGTGACGACGCCGAGCACACCCTTGGCCGCAGCGACGCGTTTGGCCAGTCTCTCGAACCATTTCTTGTCGCGCACGCCTTCGATGCCGAGCAGGCAGGCCGCCTGCAGTTCGATGCGGCCACGCCATTTCTCCCGTATCGTCTCGAACACCGGCCAGGAGATCTCTTCCTGCGGCGCGACGCTGTCGAGATGGGTGCGCAGTGCCCTGGTGCCGTGCGCATAGGCGGAGCGCAGTGAAAAATCCATGCGGCGGGCGACGTCGTCGGCGCTCCAGCGGGCGACACGGTCGGCGCCGGTTGCGTTCAGCGCGCCCATGAATGTGCCGTCCGGATTGGGTTTTCGAGGCCAGATATGGCCCTTGTCGATGTGCGTGTGGCAGTCGACGAAGCACGGCATAACGATGCGTCCGCCGAGGTCGACGGCCTCTGCGGGTGTATTGGACTGGCGATGCGCGATAATGCTGGAAATCCTGCCGTCGGCGACGGCGATGTCGGCGAGCGCAAACCCATCGCTGTCATAGGCAGCGGAGAGTCCCGGCGTCAGGGACGCATGAAGCCGGGCGTTGGTGAGATGATAAGGACCAGAGGCCGGTATCTCCAACATTTCATCGCTCCTGCTTCAGCGCGCTCTCGTGCCAGCGCCGCAGGATCAGATGCGAGATCAGTGACAGCACCAGGAAGATCAGAATGCCGGTGAACGAGATCAGGATCAGCGCCGCGAACAGCCGCGGTGCGTTGAGCCGGTAGCCGGCCTCGATGATGCGCGAGGCAAGCCCAGACGACTGGCCGGTGGCCCCGGCGACGAACTCCGCCACCACCGCGCCTATCAGCGACAGGCCGCCGGCGATCTTCAGCCCGCCGAGGAAATACGGCATCGCTGCCGGCAGGCGCAGGTAGCGCAATTGCTGCCAGCGGGTTGCGCCGTTGAGCTTGAACATGTCGCGGAGGTTGCGGTCGACGGAGTTGAGGCCAAGCGTGGTGTTGGACAGGATCGGGAAAAAGGCGACGATCCAGGCACACAGCAGGAGCTTCGTCGTCTGGTTGTCGACATAGATATTGATCAGCGGGAAGATCGCGACGATCGGCGTCACCTGCAGGACGATGGCAAACGGGAAGAACGACATCTCGACCCATTTCGATTGCGCAAACAGCACCGCCAGCCCGACCCCGCCGATGACGGCCAGAAGCAGGCTGAGGAAGGTGATCCTGAGCGTCACCAGCAGCGAGGAGAACAGCAGCCCGGCATCGTCAAACAGCGTTTGCAACACCACGCCGGGGCGCGGCAGGATATATTTCGGGATGCCATTCCAGACGCAGATACGGTCCCACAGCCAGATCGCCAGGATCATGATCGCCAGCGGCAGCACCCATCGGCCAATCCGCTCGAGCCGCTCCTGGCGCACGCGACGCGCCTCCTCGGGGTCGAGTGTCAGAGTTTGCTCTTCAATGGCCGTCATGATGGGGCCCGGCGGTTGAGTTGATGGCGCCGATCAGCACATCGGACGCTTGGCGGCAGAGCGCGGCATAATCGGGCGAGGTGCGGAAGATTTCATTGCGCGGATAGGGCGCATCGATGGCAAGTTCCCTGAATACCCGGCCCGGTCGCGCTGCCATGACAACAACGCGATTGGAGAGGAAAACGCTTTCGAAGACGCTGTGGGTGACGAAGACGACGGTAAAACGCTCGTCCTGCCACAGTTCCAGGAGATCGTTGTTGAGCTTGAAGCGGGTGATCTCGTCGAGCGCCGCGAACGGCTCGTCCATCAGCAAAATACGCGGCTTGGTCACCATGGCGCGGGCGATCGAGACGCGCATCTTCATGCCGCCGGACAGTTCGCGCGGCACGGCATTCTCGAAGCCGGTCAGGTGAACCCGCGCCAGCATCTCCATCACCGCCGGCGCAGCCTTGGCTCGCGACACGCCCTTCAGGCGCAGCGGCAGCCAGACATTGTCGAAGACATCGGCCCAGGGCAGCAGCGTCGGCTCCTGGAAGACGAAGCCGATATTCGAGCGGTCGAAGGCGCTGCTGCCGCGCCAGTCGAGCAGGCCGGAGGTCGGCGTCGCCAGACCCGCAATGAGGCGCAAGGCCGTCGACTTGCCGCAGCCGGACGGGCCGAGAAGGCTGAGGAAATCGCCTTCCCTGATCGTCAGGTCGACGTCGCTGAGCGCTGTCACGCCGTTGGAAAAGACCTTGCCGACGCCGCGCAGCGCCAGCAGCATCGGACCTTTGCCCGATGCGCTTGCCGGCGCTTGCGCCACTTTCTCCTGCATCATGCCTGAGCGCTATTTCTTCAGGTCGAGCCCGACGCCCTTGTTGACGAAGGCCAGCGTGTAGGACTTCTTGATATCGACGCCGGCCGGCACGACCTTGGCCTTGACCATCTTGTCGTAGAAGCTTTGGATGCGTGCGTCGGTCATCGCGCCGATGCCGAGTTTTTCCGTGTCGCCGGAATCGACGATACCGAATTTCTTCATCTGCTCGATCGAAAACGCGATCTGCTCATCCGTCATATCCGGATTTTCCTTCTTGATCATCTCGTTGGCGGCCTTGTTGTCGCCGTAGAGGTAGCTGTACCAACCCTTGGCCGAACCATCGACGAAGCACTGTACGACCTCGGGCCGCTTGTCGATCGTCTCCTGCATGGTCTCGACCGTGGTCGCATAGGTGTCCCAGCCATAGTCGGCCAGCAGGAACTGGTTCGGCGTGAAACCGCCCTGCTTCTGGACGGCGAACGGCTCCGAGGTGACATAGCCTTGCTGGATCGACTTCTGGTTGGCGATGAAGGGCGCCGGATTGAAGGTGTAGGGCACGCGTTTGGCGGCATCGAAACCGAGTTCCGTCACCATCCACTGGAAGAAGGTCTGCGCGCCCTCGTCGCCGAGGATGTACTGCTCGGCGTTTTTCAGATCCTCCCATTTGTCCAGGCCCTGGCCAGGCTGGGACATGATGACCTGCGGATCCTTCTGGAAGTCGGCGGCCACGACGCGCATCGGAATGCCCTGCTGCACGGCGTCGAACGCCGACAGCAAATTGCCGCCCATATAGAAATCGATCTTGCCGGCGAGCAGCAGCGGCCGGCCGCTGACCTGCGGGCCGCCTTGCATGATCGTCACGTCGACGCCGCACGCCGCATAGGTGCCGTCCGCCACAGCCTGGTAGTAGCCGCCATGTTCCGGTTCGGCCAGCCAGTTGGTGCCGAAGGTGACCTTCTCGTTCGCTGCTGCGCTCAGCGTACTTGCGGCAAGCAGCACGATCGCACCCGCCGAGATCTTAAATTTTCCGTCCATCCACACCACCCTTTATTGGCTCCGGCGCGCCACGCGCCGGGCTCGACACCATCGGTTCAAAGAAGCAAGACACATGCCATCGCCGGGACCGCCCGCCTGCGCAACAGTCGTGCCCGAAGGCCGGACGGGTCATGCTGTACCGAAGGCATCGTGCCTATTTTTTGAACGCCTGTCCACAATCGCCCTGATAGCATGCACTGCATCTTGAGGGGGCCGCCAATCCGGCTTTAGGCTCACATCAGATTGGAGATTTCCATGTTCAAATTCCTGACGCCGAAGTCGATCAAGCCGCCCTTCGCCCGCTATAGCCATGGCGTCGAGGTACCGCCCGGCAAACGGCTGGTGCTGTGTTCGGGCCAGGTCGCCATCACTCCGGACGATCAGATCCCGGAGGATGCCGGCGCACAGGCCGAACTCTGTTTCGGGAATATCGCCGCGATTCTCGGCGACGCCGGGCTTGGACTTTCCGACATCGTCCGCATCAACGCCTATGTCACCGACCGCGCCTTCCTGCGACCCTATATGGACGTTCGCGACCGCCTGTTCACCAGCCCGGCGCCGGCTTCGACGCTGATGATCGTCTCCGGTTTCGCCCGGCCGGAATTCAAGGTCGAGATCGAGATCATCGCGGCAGGGTGAAGGCTGAGAATCGACAGGCCAGTGATCTCAAGTTACACGACAAAGGCTGGTGCTGCCCCTCGTCCGCCTGGCAATCCCCCTCTCCCCGTCCTTCACGGGGAGAGGGTAAGGGTGAGGGGCAGCGCAGACGAGCATTCCGTATCTTCGAGGTTCAAAATGGCCGGAACAAACAAACGCGTGTGGTGGGGCGACTACCGGACCACCGAATACGCCACCATCGATCCGGAGGCGACGATCGCGGTTCTGCCGGTGGCGGCGATCGAACAGCACGGGCCGCATCTGCCGGTTTCGACCGACACCTCGATCATGAACGGCATGCTCGAAACGGTGATCGCTCGCCTGCCCGGCGATCTCGACATCCGCATCCTGCCGGTCCAGGCAGTGGGCAAGTCGAACGAGCACCTGCATGCGCCGGGAACCCTTACTCTGCCGCCGGCGACCTTAATCGAGGCCTGGACCGAGCTTGGCCTGTCGATCGCGCGGGCCGGGTTAAGGAAACTGATTGTCGTCAACTCGCATGGCGGCAACGAGGAGATCATGGGCATCATCACCCGCGAATTGCGCGTGCGGGCGAAGATGCTGGCGGTGAAGACAAGCTGGCAGCGCTTTGGCCGGCCGGCCGGCATGTATACAGAGCTTGAGGACCGCCACGGCATCCATGGCGGCGACGTCGAGACCTCGCTGATGCTGCATTTCCGGCCGGATCTGGTCGACATGGCAAAGGCCGACAATTTCGTGTCCAACGTCGCCCGCGCTGAAAAGGAATTTTCGCTGCTGCGCCACACCGGAACGCACGCCTTCGCCTGGATCGCCACCGATCTCAACCCGAACGGCGTGGTCGGCGACGCCAGCATTGCAACGGCCGAAAAAGGCAGGCTTACCGCCAACCATCAGGCTGACGGTTTCATCAGCCTGTTGAAGGATGTGCGCAAGGCGAAGCTGGCCGACTGGCTGGCCTAGGGGTCTACTTCAGGTCAAGGTGAGCCGAAATGCGGATTTCTGCACACGCCCCGCTTGAGGTTCACGGCAGACAGCCACTTTTGATGGCGCTAGTTTCCAGACCGTGCGTAAAGTAAAGTCTCGCCGGTTGTTTCTAGTCTCACATCCGTGGGTGCGCGATGGTTGTCGTCACAAAGGCACTGACGCTTGCTGACTTCCATGAAGCCCGCGCACTCATCGCGGAGATGGGTCAATGGGACGTTGCACAATGCGGCGTGCACGGTCTTCCGTCGGAAGACGTGATTTCCGCCTACTATTCTGACGATGCCGCGAGCTTGTTGGAAAAGTGCACCTTGCCCAGCACAGGGATGTACCTCGCTCGGATTGGCTCTGTGGCCTTGGGCTGCGTCGGCCACGTCAGCCATAGAGATGTTGCCGAGGTCGTTAAGCTCTTCGTGCGTCCTGAAGGACGAGGAAAAGGCGTAGGAGCCCGCCTCCTTGCGACGGCGCTCGATGCTATCGAGCAGTCCAAGTTCGCAAAAGTGAACCTGGTGACAATTTCATTCATGACGAGTGCTATCACTCTTTACCGCAAGTTCGGCTTTCAAGAGTGCGCACCGTTCGAACCAGCACCGAAGGGCTTGGAGGAGGCTACGCGATACATGGAAAGGGTCACCAAATAGTTTGGACGGCTGCCGTGAAAACAAGCGCAGCCCAGCCCGATCGGGACGGATCAGGCCTCTGACCAGAATCAGCCGTCTATCTTCAACGCAAAAGGCGTGCCTTCGAAGGCCTCCGCGCCGCGCCCGATCGCCTCGATCGCGCGGATCATGCGGCCGTTGCGATCAAGAAGCGCATCGGCGACCGCAACCAACCGCGGATTGGGTGTCGCCGTCGGCGACAGCGCGCGCAGCGTCTCGGCCAATTCAACCTCGCAGCGCTTCGGCGCCAGTGCTGCCGCGATGATGTAGGCCGAGGCGGTCGACCGGCTGATGCCGGCATAGCAATGCACGACCAGCGGCCGCGCCCGATCCCATCGGCGCGCGAAATCGAGCAGGTTGCGGACATGGATTTCGCCCGGCATGGTCATGCCCTCTTGCGCCACGGCAATGTCGTGCATGACCAGATGCAGATGGTTTTCCCGGGCGATCGAGGCCGGCCGCGTCACCTCGGTACCGGCGGCCAGCAGGGAAAGCAGCCGCTCGGCGCCGGTCTTCGCGACGGTTTCCTCGACTTTTGACAGCGAACAGACATGGATCATTGCTTGATCTCCTTGGTGTCGCGTTGTTGCGCCCAGTCGGCAAGAGCCAATTCGAGTCGCTGCCATTCCTCGTCCCCGCCCGGCAGCCCGGCGCGCAGCACATGCGGCCGGTCGGAGAAATGGCGGAGCAGGATGCCGCGCTCGCCAAGCACCGAAAACAAACCGGCGGCGTCCGCCAGCCTGATATAGCGGAACAGCGTGGTGCCGCCGGCAACAGCAACGCCGAAGCGGCCGAACAGCGCATCGACCCGCGCGGCATCCTCGGCCAGACGGCGCCGCATCTCGACCTGCCAATCCACGTCGGCAAGCGCGCGGATGCCATATTCGAGCGCCGGTCCGGCAACAGCCCACGGTCCGAATTGCGCCTGTAGCCGTTCGACTGTCAGCGCGTCGGCCAGTGCAAAGCCAAGCCGCAGGCCGGCGAGGCCAAAGAACTTGCCGAAGGAGCGCAGCACGACCATGCTGCCTTGCTCGACATCGCCGGCCAGGCTTTCCGCGCGCGGGCCGACATCCATGAAGGCTTCGTCGACGACCAGCACTCCGCCTTTGGCGCGCAATCTTCCGGCAAGCCCAAGCAGCTTCTTGCGTTCGATGACGCGCCCGTCCGGATTGTTGGGGTTGACGACGATGGCGAGGTCGGCTCCTGCCAGGGCCTCGAAATCGTCGACCTCCATCACCGCATGACCGACGATCGCCGCTGCCCGCTGATGTTCGGCATAAGTCGGCCCAAACACCAGCGCCTTGCCGGGGCTCGCCAGCGAGGCGACGCGCGGCAACAGGATCTGCGTGCCCGGTGCCGCCACCACATTCGCTGCCGATGGCGCGCCATAGGCGCTTGCCGCGACGTTGGCCAACTCACGGGCGCGCGAAGCTTCCGGCAATCTTGACAGAGCGGTGGCGGGCGGCTCGAAAAACGGGTAGGAGTGCGGATTGATACCGGTCGAGAGGTCGACGAAGGGCTGCGGCGCATTGGGAAAAAGCGCCAACGCCCGGCCAAGGCTTCCGCCGTGATCCAACACTGCCGCCGCTCCATCAAGAGACTTCATGTCGATCCTGATCGCTTTCCTGTCACTGGTTGTTGAATTCGCTGTCGGCTACCCGGGCTGGCTGCTTGGCGCCATCGGCCATCCCGTCACCTGGTTCGGTAGGCTGATATCCTTTCTCGACCGCAGGCTCAACCGCGCCATTGATTCCGACGCCGTCCGTCGTCGGCGCGGCATTGATGCACTGCTGATCATCGTGCTGGTGCCGGCCACCATCGCTTTCGCGGTTGAAACCGTGCTTTCGGGCATTCCAGCCGGACTGGTCCTCACGGCAATTCTGGCGACATCGCTGCTGTCGCAGAAGAGCCTGGCCGAGCATGTCGAGCAGGTGGCCGACGGACTCGACAATGGCGGGCTCGACATCGGCCGTGCTGCCGTTTCACGGATCGTCGGCCGCGATCCGAAAAAGCTCGACAAAGCCGGCGTCTGCCGCGCGGCGATCGAAAGCCTGGCCGAGAATTTTTCCGACGGCGTCGTCGCGCCCGTCTTCTGGATCGGCGTCGGTGGGCTGGCCGGCGGCGTCGCCTACAAGGCTGCCAACACCGCCGATTCGATGATCGGCCACCGCACGCCGCGCCACGAGGCCTTCGGCCAGGCGGCAGCGCGCTTCGACGATCTGATCAACCTGCCGGCGTCGCGGCTGACCGCGCTGCTCATCGTGCTGGCCGCCTTCTTCGTCAAAGACGCCGATGCCGGCAACGCCTGGCGCACAGTGCTGCGCGACGCGAAAAAACACCGCTCGCCCAACGCCGGCTGGCCTGAGGCCGCGATGGCCGGCGCGCTCGGGTTGGCGCTCGCCGGGCCGCGCTCCTATGACGGCGTCATGGTCGACGATGCATTCATGGGCGAAGGCGGCCACCGCGATGCCGAGAGTGTCGACATCAGGCGGGCACTGAAACTCTACCGGGTAGCCGACTTTCTGCTGATCGCGCTGTTCGGCTTGCTGTCGGTGATTGTTATCGCTGCGTGACGCCCAGACCAGACCTGCGCCGGTCGAAGATCGGCTAAAATAACAAACCCGCCTCAGGGGCGGGTCGCTGGCGCAAATCAGCACCATGCAGAAATTACTAGCACAACTGCCGGCACAAAGCCAGAACAAAATAGCTGTGGCCGCCAAGGCAGGGGGGTGTGCCGGAGCGCAGCTTCATTCCAGCTTGGGTTCCTCGCCCCACGAAAGTGGGGAGAGGTGGCTCGGCGAAGTCGAGACGGAGAGGGGAC
>NZ_JBVVPW010000035.1:0-69325 GCF_055811385.1 Mesorhizobium sp. WSM4849 | reverse complement strand
TCGATCACATGTCCAATGCTTCAGGTTCCTCCTTGCAAAATGGCTGGCATCCACACAAGAACTTGACGCACACAACTTAGGAGAACCTGATCCACACCTGTCGCTCTGCTGTATGGGCCGATCACAAGGATCCCAACGGACCTTCATCTTCAACTCCGTGGCGGCCTACGCGAAATCTATCCGGCTATTACACCACGGATCGAGAGCGCTGGCGGCGATGGGTGAAAGCTTGCGGATTACGATCACCGAAAATGGTTCGGCTGAGCGCGGCATGCCATTCAATGCTGCTCACTTCAACTGGGTTGATTGACGTGATGGGCAAATGCCGGCTTGCTGACGAGATCGTCAGACGAGTGACACAGTAAGACCCGAAGCAGGCACGTTGGAGGGAATCTTGGCCGTGGCGGTCTCTGCGGTGATCGGGTCGGGAGCCAGTCCGGCCCGACTGGTCTTTAGCCCGACCCAGTCTGCCAAGCTTCCAAAAACCTTTTCGACGTAGGAACTCAGTCCGACAGCCCAGCTTCCGGGGATTTTTATTTTAACGCGTTGCGCCGCGCGGACTACCACCTCGGTGTGTTGTGTGCAAACAGTGGCAGGTAACAAAATAAAGGAGCATATTCCATGACGACGGCAAATGAGATCGCAGAAAAGATTGCAGCCGACAACGGCCTGACGAAGATGCAGGCCAAGAGCATCGTCGACAACGTGTTCAAAGCGATCTCCGATGCGGCGGCGAGCGGTGCCGAGACGAGCCTGCCCGGTTTCGGCAAGTTCAAGGTGAAGGAAACACCAGAACGCGAGGGCCGCAACCCGTCCACGGGCGCGACGATCAAGATCTCCGCCTCGAAGAAGCTGTCCTTCACGCCGGCTAAAGCCATCAAGGACGCGCTCAACGCCTGATCCCGTACCGGGATGGTGCCCCGATAGATAGGGTCCAGCCGTGGTACGCAGTGGGGATCAGGTGCAATGCAGACTTCCCGCCCTTCACGGCCGCCGCCGACAGCTTGCGGCCAGCTTGAAAGTTGGCCGCAGCGCGCCTTGGCGAGCGTGAGAAGATACGTATCCGTGACCTGTGTCGACGTCAGGATTTTCGCTGCATCGATGTCGCCGGAGCCGACCAGGCTCACATCGTCGGGCCAGAAGCTGTGCCCGTGCAATGCCCGCAACTTTGTGCGATCAGGACATTGACATCGAGCAGGAACGTCAAGGCAGTTCGTCTCGCAAGGCATTTACCGCGTCAAGCGTGACAGGAGGTGCATCCGGCCGAGGCGACAGGAGAGGAATCCCGTTGCGCCGCCGGCTTGAGGCCGGCGCGGCGAGCGCCGGGCGAGATTGGTGATGACCTCGCCAAGGCTGCGATCCTGCTGCCGGGCGATGGCCTCGGCCGCGACCAGGACGTCGTCATCGATAGCCTCATATCGCGCTAACCGTTAATGCGCCACCTGAACGGCGCTATTGACCGCTTGCCGTGCATCATGCCAACGACACGATTTACGGGCTTGCCGCTATTTCTACGCTTCCAACCTGAAGCGTGTCTGGCGTGTGGCGCCACCTCTTTGACGGGCAGCCCCAACACGTCGGCGACATATCCGAGCGCTAGCATATCACCCTCCATTCGATTGCATCTAATTTGAATCCGAACTTCGATATTTTCAAATTAAAATGCCAATCCTGGTCTAAACGACTGCATTCTCCAGTTGACTGTCAAGAGATATATAATTGATCAAAGACATTTTCTGATTGAGTGAGTACATATTATATCATTGTATTAATAATATGTAGCAAAGATATAAATCGTCACAATTATTTATGAACTGATTGTTCAAACGTATGAAAATAAAGTAACCACTTTCTGATTCTTATCCTGACAATGGAATGGGACAACAGAAGCAGGCGCGATCTCATCTGCGTGGCATGAGACGATGGGCGAGAGATGATGACACTGAAGGAGCCGGGGGAGCTTACGGTGTCAATTTCTATGTCTGCGCCTATGTCTGATGACAGAGGTTTCCATGTTCTTGAGGCGGCTCCGAACCGGCTGGACCGACGATGACGTCGGCACCGTCGACATGATCCGGCAGACCGGCAAGTCCAAGAGCTGCATATGGCGTTGGCAGAGCGCCCCAATTCCTCAATGCGGGTAACAATCCGCTGCATTGCGGCCGGATCTCCGGAACGGATCGGCTCATCATCAGCGCCGTGCGGGAACGCGTTCCGCTTGGCAGCCTTGCGGGCCGTCGCCTCGTGCGCTTTCAGGTCGGCGCGGCGGGCGTCCGAAATCCTCATGCGCTTTTCATTGCGAGCCACGCGAAAGTGCTCGCGGTTCACTCCGCCTAAAAAATTCGCTCTAACGAGCAGCCCTGATCAGCCTCTCAGCAAGTCTTGTCTTTCGAGCGATGATCTCTGATCCTTCATAGGAAAGATGGCCGCTGTCCCGGTAGAGGAATTTGCCATCGATCTCGGTTCTGCATTTTGTGTCGTCGCAGAGAAAGTCGTGGTAAGAGACAACCTCTACGTCAGCTTTCACAGCCACCTGGTTCAAGAGCTCAAGAGTGCGGGATCGCATCCGGCGGTAATCGGTGACATAAATTTCGCAATCACTGTGCCGCCCGAGCATAAGATTTCCCCTCACCTTTCGCTCAAGGCAATCGCCGATATCGAAGCTTGCGACTGGCGGGGGAGCAACTACGACCACTCGCCTGCCCAAAGCGCGAACGGCGTCGACGAGGGACTTGATACCCTCAACGGCTCCATCTACCGAAGTTTCAACTTCCGTGAATGTCCCGTCACGCCTCTTAAGCAGCATGAAGTCTTTTGAATCAGGGGCGTCAAATGGGCTCGAAATGACAACGGTCCTTATCCCCGGCCGATTTTTCAGGATACCCAAAACACTGTCATTGAAGCGAATACAGTCCTCGGCGAAGGAGGGAGACGCTGCGCGCTTGGAGAAGGCAGCAACGCCGATGGCGGGGAAGCACCCGCTCATTGTGAGCTGAGCCAGGCCGGCCTCTCCGATCGTTTTGGCCAAGCCGGGAACCAGTGCCATGGCAAATGAATCGCCCCAAACCAGCAATTCGGGCCTGCCCGTCGTCTGACAGGCCTCGGGAATGCCCTGGGGAGGCGATCCAGATGTGAGATCACATGCCCTTCCCAGGCCGTAATTGATCCGTCGGCTCTCGGAAAAGCCAACCCTACTTTCGGCTGCGCCAATGTCGACTGGCCGTGCGAAGCCGAGAAGAACCGTTGCGGCAACGAGTCCTGAGGCCATCCGTCCACGAGATGCGACGAATCCCTGCCGGAACGGCTTTTCCACGAAACGGTGAAGAACTAAGCTGGCTACAACTGAGAAGGCAACTGCCGCATAGATCGCAAGCGCGGGAGGCTCTGCCAGCCAAGCAGCCCGCACATATACAAGCACCGGCCAATGGACCAGATAGAGCGAGTACGAGATATCCCCGATCCTTGCCATGCTTCGAACCGCCACATTATCCCTGCTGGGCGACAGCAGGAGGATCAGGGTCGCCAAGCAAACCAAAGCGGCATCCACGATCGGGTTCTGCGAACCAAGTCCAATGGGAATAAGGAGGATAAGCACGAGCGCCGGGAGGCGCAGCGCCGCAAACTTGGCCGCCACGCGAGCGCTGGCGGGAAGCAATGCCCCGAGCGAACCAATCGCTATTTCCCAAAAGCGGGTCGGCAAAAGATAGAATGCAGCGTATGGGTGACGAATGGCCACGTAGAGACACAGTGCCAGGCTGGCAACCAGGAGCAAACTAACCGCTGTGAGCCGCCATCTCTTGGGAGCCAAGGCCAAGAAAGCAGGAAGCAGCAGATAACACTGTTCTTCGACAGCGAGCGACCAGAAATGCAGGAGAGGCTTCGTTTCGGCGGATTCGCCGAAATAGTCCGCCTGAGACCAGAGAACGATGTTGCCGGTGAATGTGAGCGCCCCGAGGACCTGACTTCGGAAGTCCCGCAGGCCCACATCCGACAGGAAAAAGGGGGTAGCGATCGTCGTGAGCGCAATGACCGCATAGGCCGCGGGCAACAGGCGCTTCGCACGACGATAATAGAATTCCCAATAGCTGAACCGTGACTGCTCAAGCTGGGTCGCGATGAGGCCGGTTATCAGAAAGCCCGAAATTACGAAGAAAATATCAACGCCGAGATAACCAAACGGCGCGATTTGGGTATGATAAAGGACAACCAGCAGGACAGATAGACCCCGCAAGGCCTGGACATCGGCTCGAAAGTCTCGCGGCATAGAAGACCTGTTGAAATTCCCGGTTTAATTGGATGAACTGAGGCCTAGCACCAACGATGTGAAAATGGTGCCCTTCTAGAATCATCCGCTGGATCGATTTCGGCCGATCTGCCGCACTCGCCCATAACATAACTAGGAAAGATGCCGGCAGCAGGTGTCGGCGTACTTGCTTTCGGTTAATTGTTGTTCTTCTAATGGAGCATGCCCGCTAATTCGTAAAATCGATTAGTTGAATTCCATACATCCAGGCTATGGATCGCTTGCACACCCTCTGATGGCATTCGGCGAGGTTGCCTACTGCTTGCCGTCACCGTAAGTTTTTGCCCTCCCTCAAAGTGTCGAGCAAAAGGCGCCCGCCACGCGCGTTCGCCATAAGGCTTCATCACGCTGCATCTGGCTTCCAGTTCGAATCCACGGCTTTGAAGTAGGCGCGGTAGTTGCGCGCCGCGACACTGGCGTCGCCGATCTGCCGTCGCGTTCTGTCGATCCGCACAAGTGCGGTCTCGACTTCGGCGACCGCGTCCAGCACAGCTGATTTGTAGGCGGCCACCGCCACCTTATATGCGGCTGCCGCGCTGCCCACTGCCGCCCGGCGCGAGCCACCGTCAAAAAGCGGGATCGAGACGGCCGGGCCGAAGGACCAGGGCAGAGAGGTTCCCATCAGCGATGAACTGTCGATCTTGACCGAGCCGCCGAGGCTGAGGCTCGGATAGAGATCGGCTTTTGCCGCGCCGATCTCGGCGAGCGATGCAGCGACCTCGAGCTCAAGGGCGTCGATGTCGGGGCGCTGCCGTAAGGCGTCGGCAGGCACAGCGGATAGCTTGAGGATCCTCGGCGCGGGTAACCCCCGCTTGCCCATCGCCAGAATATCGCGGACGTGAGGCTCGTCACCGCCAGTAAGTCGGGCGAGCGACTTGACGAGAACCTCGCACTCGGCACGCTGCGCGGTACGTGTCGAGGCGGAGTTAGCAGCACTCGCCCGCCCTAGCGCAAGGTCGGCGCTCGACGTAAGGCCAGAGGTTGCGGCGGTTTCCATTGCCCGGATCGTCTGGCGCTGCGAGGCGAGTTCGGTGGTATAAACTTGCTCCAGCTGCCGGCAGGCACGGTATTGCACATAATAGTCCGCCACCTCGGCCGCGAGCGAGACCCGCGCATCGTGCCAATCGGCGATCCGTTCGTGGGCCCGAAGCCGCGCTGCCTCGCTCTTACGCCGCGTCTTGCCGAACAGATCGATTTCCCAAGAAGCGTCGAGGCTGCCGCTCACCGTCGTAGCGGCAACAACTTGGTTGGCTTTGTTGCCGCGGGCGAGCGATCCCGAGCCGCCAAGCCCCGGAAAAAGGCTCGCCTGCGTAGATGCCAGCGTGGCGCGCCCCCTCTCGATCTCTGCAACGGCGGACTCGAGACTGGGGCTTTCCGCCTGCGCAGATGCAATGAGGGCCGTCAGCGATGGATCGGAAAACGTGGACCACCAGGACACGAGATCGCCGGTCCGGCCGCCATGCGGAAAGGTCGCGTGCCAGGCATTCGCGATCTTCAAATCAGGTTCCTGAACGCTGGCGACGGTCGTGCAGCCTGACACGATCAGGCACGCTCCAAGACCGACCATACCGACAATCCTGCGATAGGCCGCCTTCATCGCGGCCTTCGATTGGCAGGCATTACGGCCCGGCGCGAAACAGCCAGCAAGAAAGGCCATCATGGTAATGGCCATTAGTCGATGCATGTCTACCGCCTTGTTCCGGGCCGCCACCCAGCGGAAACATCTAGGTCTCCACCGGCAGCACCGCGTATGGCGATCGTTCTTCGCAATCGCTCCTGGTGTCGCGCTCACTGATGATCACAGTTGGGTTGTTTTCGCTGCCGGACCAGCGATCGGCATTTGCCCGATTGCGGCCGGCGAAGCCGAAGTCGGCATGGCTGGTCCAACCGCAGCCTTCAGGATCTGCCGGTCCAGGGCAAGCCCGTGACGGTGAAGCTCCTGCTGAGCCGCTGGCGATGTGCACATCAGAAATGTGAGCGACAAACGTTCACTGATCGACTCCCGACGGTTGCTTCCCCTTATGCGCGCAGGACGACGAGGGTCGTGGAGATTGTCGGCTTGCTCGGCCATAGCACGGGTGGACGTCCTGGCGAACGCCTCATGTAACGGCTCGGCATGCCGGTCAGTGACGACACCATCCTGCGGCAACTGAAGCGGGATGCCGCGGTTACTCACCGCGCCTCCGAGATTCGGGTGGTTGGCATCGATGACTGGAGCTGGCGGCGAGCGACGCGATACGGCACTATCATGGTTGATCTCGAGCGCCAGTCGGTCGTCGACATTCTCGATGATCGGAGTGTCGATAGCGCAGCCAGGTGGCTGCGGATCATCCCTCCGTCGAGGTCGTCAGCCGAGACCGCTGCGGCCTGTATACGCAGGCCGTCCGTGAAGGCGCACCGCAGGCTCACCAGGTGGCCGACCGGTTTCATCTGGTCCAGAATCTTCGTACGGCAATCGAGGAACAGATCAGCCTTAGTGGACGTGCTTCAGGAAGATCCATCCTGTCCGAGGACGCTATTGTCGACGCTGCGACACATCGCCGGCGCGCCCGTCTCGCGCATAGGCAGTCTCGCCAGGAGATATTCGAGATGCTCCACGCCTTACGCCAGGAGGGTCTATCCTACAGCGCGATCGCCCGACGGACCGGCTATGAGCGTCGCAGCGTAGCGAAGTGGCTCAAGTTCAAGGCTCCGCCAGATAGGCGGCGAGCAGCATTGAACCCCACATCACCATGGTACTTTGAAACGTTCCTTGCCCAATGCTGGAAGGAAGGGAACCGCTGCGGACGGCATCTTTTTTCTGATTGAGTGAGAGACAACTCCATATCGTGTCAATAATTTGAAACAAAGATATAAACTGTCAATTATTTATGGACGGATTATTTCAAACGCATGAAAAGCAAGTAACCCTTTCTGATTCTGATCCTGACAATGGAATGCGACAACAGAAGCAGGCGCGATCTCATCTGCGTGACATGACACGATAGGCGAGAGATGATGACACTGAAGGAGCCGGGGGAGCTTACGGTGTCAATTTCTCTCTCTGCGCCAATGTCTGATGACAGAAGTCTCCATGTTCTTGAGGTGGCTCCGAACCGGCTGGATCGACGATGGACGTCGGCACCGTCGACATGATCCGGCAGACCGGCAAGTCCAAGAGCTGGATATGGCGTTGGCAGAGCGCTTCGCCGCCGAAGGCTTCAAGGGCTGTTGCGACAAGACGCGGCCCTCGCGTATTGCGGCTCTCGGGCCCGAAGCCCTGCCGAGCGCGGTTCTGATACGCCGTGAGAGGAATTGGATAATGGGCCAGAATTGTGAAATATATTGCGGCATTATGTAATTTTAGAAATCTCAGCAACAAATAAAGTTAACATTCTTTTCACTTGAATTTTGGGGCTTGTTATTCAATTAAATAGGGCGCCCGAACCCAGCAAGATCAAGCGGGTTAGTCGAAATCCAATTTTGCTGGTGCTTGTTGAGGGATGAGACGCTACGCATTTGCGCGAAGCTGCAACTGATTTTGTAGCTGTATTACATAATGGTTCTTTATGGAGTTGTTTGCATGCGCGTAGAAAACGATCATTGCGATGTGATCGGCGTGTCGGTCGCTCCCACGCAACTTAATAGTCTGTCTGCTGCGATTCTGCAGCAGGGGGGATGGCGCGAGTGTCGCTGCCAGGCAATGTGGTGACCTGGGCGGCAGGCCGTCACCAGACGCTCAGGCGGATGTTTTCCGACCAGCGTTTCAACAGGGACTGGCGACAGTGGCGGGCGCTGCAGGACGGCGAGATTCCCGAGGATCATCCGCTGATCGGGATGTGCAAAGTGGACAACATGGTCACGGCGCATGGCGCCGATCACCGGCGCTTGCGCGGCCTGCTGTCCAGGAGCTTCGCGCCCAGTCGTATCGCCTTGCTGGCGCCACGGATCGAACAATGCGTCGATCGACTCCTGGCCGAGATGGCGCAGCGCGGCGGCAGTGCCGATCTGATGTGCGAGTTCGCCGTTCCGCTGCCCACCAACGTGATCGCCGAACTGTTCGGTTTGCCGGACGAACAGCGCGAGGAGATCGTCGCGCTCACCTACAGCCGGGCCAACACCTCCGCCACAGCCGCAGAGGTGCGACAGACGCGGCAGCGCATCCCGGAGTTCTTCCGTCGCCTGATCGCGCTTAAGCGAGGCCAGCTCGGCGACGATCTGGCTTCGGCCCTGATCGTCGCGCGCGACAACGGCGAGCTCGTTTCCGACACCGAGCTCATCGACATGCTGTTCATGGTGCTCTCTGCGGGCTTCGTGACCACCACCGGCGTCATCGGCAATGGCGTGCTGGCATTGCTGACGCATCCGCAGCAACTGCACCTGGTGCGCAGCGGCCAAGTTCCGTGGTCACAGGCGATCGAGGAGATCCTGCGCTGGGGCAGCGCAGTGGCCAATCTGCCGTTCCGCTATGCCACCCAGGACGTGGAGATCGACGGATGCATGGTCCGCCGCGGCGACGCCGTCCTGATGGCGTTCCATGCGGCGAACCGGGACGAAAAGGCCTTCGGTCCCGGCGCCGACAGGTTCGATGTCACCAGGCGGCACAACCCGCACCTGTCGTTCGGCGAGGGGCCGCATTCCTGCCTGGGCGCTGAGCTGGCGCGTCTGGAATTGCGCTGCGCCTTCCCCGCGCTGTTCGGGCGGCTGGAGGATCTGGCGCTGAGCATCGCCGCGGAGGACGTCGTCTACATGCCGTCTTACGTCATTCGCTGCCCGCAGCGCCTGCCGGTCACCTTCCGCCCGTCCATCGCTTAGAGAGAGTGAAGTGCCACCATGTCCGAACAACCCTTGCCGACGCTGCCGATGTGGCGCGTCGATCACATCGAGCCCTCGCCCGAGATGTTGGCGCTATGCGCCAATGGTCCGATCCACCGCGTGCGGTTCCCGTCCGGGCACGAAGGCTGGTGGGTGACAGGCTACGACGAGGCCAAGGCGGTGCTGTCCGACGCGGCATTCCGGCCCGCGGGAATGCCGCCGGCGGCATTCACCCCGGATTCGGTGATTCTCGGTTCGCCGGGGTGGCTGGTCTCGCACGAGGGGGGCGAGCATGCCCGGTTACGCACGATCGTGGCGCCAGCCTTCAGCAACCGCAGGGTGAAGCTGCTCGCGCAGCAGGTCGAGGCGATCGCCGCGCAGTTGTTCGAGACGCTGGCGGCCCAGCCCCAGCCCGCCGACCTGCGGCGCCACCTTTCCTTTCCGCTTCCAGCCATGGTCATCAGCGCGCTGATGGGCGTGCTCTACGAGGATCACGCCTTTTTCGCCGGGCTGTCCGACGAGGTGATGACGCACCAGCATGAAAGCGGCCCGCGCACCGCGTCGCGCCTAGCCTGGGAAGAACTGCGCGCCTACATTCGCGGCAAGATGCGGGACAAGCGCCAGGATCCGGGCGACAACCTGCTGACGGATCTGCTCGCAGCGGTCGACCAAGGCAAGGCAACCGAGGAAGAGGCGATCGGCCTGGCGGCGGGCATACTGGTGGCGGGGCACGAGAGCACTGTCGCGCAGATCGAATTCGGCCTGCTGGCCATGTTCCGCCATCCGCAACAGCGCGAACGCCTGGTCGGCGAACCGTCCCTGGTGGACAAGGCGGTGGAGGAAATCCTGCGCATGTACCCGCCGGGCGCGGGCTGGGACGGCATCATGCGCTATCCGAGGACCGACGTGACCATCGCGGGCGTGCATATTCCCGCGGAGAGCAAGGTGCTGGTCGGCCTGCCGGCTACGTCGTTCGATCCGCGCCATTTCAACGACCCGGAAATCTTCGACATCGGACGCGACGAAAACCCGCACCTGGCGTTCTCCTACGGGCCGCACAACTGTATCGGCGCGGCGCTGGCCAGGCTGGAACTCAAGGTGGTGTTCGGTTCGATCTTCCAGCGCTTTCCCGCGCTACGCCTAGCCGTGTCGCCCGAAGAACTGAAGTTGCGCAAGGAGATCATCACTGGCGGGTTCGAGGAGCTCCCGGTGCTCTGGTGACGCGCGGACGCCGCCGGGATCGGGATCTTCTCCGCAATTTGCCGGCGCGCCTGGGTGCGCACCGGTCAGATCAGCCAGCCAACAGGTAACCAGGATGGACGTGCAGGAAACCACAGCAGCATGCCGGGACGCCTTCGCCGAACTGGCGTCGCCAGCGTGCATCCACGACCCGTATCCGTTCATGCGGTGGTTGCGCGAGCACGATCCGGTGCATCGCGCTGCGTCGGGCCTCTTTCTGTTGAGCCGCCACGTCGACATTTACTGGGCGCTGAAGGCGACGGGCGATGCGTTTCGGGGACCGGCGCCGGGCGAACTGGCGCGCTATTTCCCGCGTGCGGCGACCAGCCTGTCGCTCAATCTGCTGGCGTCCACGCTAGCGATGAAGGACCCCCCGACGCATACGCGTCTGCGCCGGCTGATCTCGCGCGATTTCACCATGCGCCAGATGGACGACCTGCGGCCGAGCATCGCGCGCATCGCCGCAGCGCGCCTGGACGGCATGGCGCCCGCGCTGGAGCGCGGGGAGGCGGTGGACCTGCATCGGGAATTCGCGCTGGCCTTGCCCATGCTGGTCTTCGCCGAACTGTTCGGCATGCCCCAGGATGACATGTTCGGGCTCGCCGCCGGCATCGGCCCCATTCTGGAAGGCCTGAGCCCGCACGCCAGCGATCCCCAGCTCGCCGCGGCGGACGCGGCCAGCGACAAGGTGCAGGCCTACTTCGGCGACCTCATACAGCGCAAGCGCACCGACCCCCACCACGACATCGTGTCGATGCTGGTCGGCGCACACGACGACGATGCCGACACGCTGTCGGATGCGGAGTTGATCAGCATGTTGTGGGGCATGCTGCTGGGCGGCTTCGCCACCACTGCTGCGACCATCGACCATGCGGTCCTGGCGATGCTGGCGTATCCCGAACAGCGGCACTGGCTGCAGGGAGACGCCGTGGGGGTGAAGGCATTCGTGGAAGAAGTCCTGCGCTGCGACGCGCCCGCCATGTTCAGCTCCATTCCGCGGATCGCCCAGCGCGACATCGAACTGGGCGGCGTGGTGATTCCGAAGAACGCGGACGTGCGCGTGCTGATCGCGGCAGGCAATCGCGACCCGGATGCCTTCGCCGACCCCGACCGCTTCGAACCCATGCGGTTCTATGGCACCAGTCCTGGCATGTCGAGCGACGGGAAGATCATGCTGAGCTTCGGTCACGGCATCCACTTCTGCCTCGGTGCGCAACTGGCCCGGGTGCAGTTGGCCGAGAGCCTGCCGCGGATCGAGGCGCGCTTCCCCACGCTGGCATTGGCCGAGCAGCCGACCCGGGAGCCCTCCGCGTTCCTTAGGACGTTCCGCGCGCTGCCGGTGCGGCTGCATGCGCAGGGGGGCTGAGATGCGCGTCGTGGTCGACCAGGATCTGTGCGGAACCACCGGGCAGTGCGTGCTGACGCTGCCGGGGACCTTTCGCCAGCGCGAACCGGACGGCGTGGCTGAAGTGTGCATGGTGACGGTCCCGCAGGCGCTGCACGCCGCCGTGCGGCTCGCGGCCAGCCAGTGCCCGGTCGCCGCCATTCGGGTCATCGAAAGCGACTCTGGCGATGGCGAGCGCGCCAGCGCCAACCCTGCGCCTTCTCCGGCGGAGGCCTATCGGCATGCCGCGAAAGACCAACGCGATCCAGGAGGACACGATGGGACGGTTTGAAGGCAAGGTGGCCGTGGTGACCGGCGCCGGCGCCGGCATCGGCAAGGCATGCGCCCTCGCCCTCGCGCGCGAGGGCGGCAGAGTCGTGGTGGCCGACATTGATGGCTCGGCGGCCATCGCCTGCACCGCGCAGATCGCGGCCGAAGCCGGCCACGCGCTGGCCCTGGCCATGGACATTGCCGATGCGCAGGCGGTGGCAGCGCTGTTCGAGACGGCGGAGCGGCACTTCGGTGGGGTCGACCTGCTGGTGAACAACGCGAGCGCCATGCATCTGACCCCGCGCGACCACGCGATCCTCGACCTGGACCTGGCGGTCTGGGATCAGATCATGGCGACCAATCTGCGCGGCACGCTGCTCTGCTGCCGGCAGGCCATCCCACGGATGATCGCCCGCGGCGGTGGCGCCATCGTCAACATGTCGTCGTGCCAGGGGCTCAGCGGTGACACCGCGCAGACGTCCTACGCCGCGTCGAAGGCGGCGATGAACATGCTGTCGGCCTCGCTCGCCACCCAGTACGGTCACGCGCAGATCCGCTGCAACGCGGTTGCGCCGGGTCTCATCATGACCGAGCGTCTCCTCGCCAAGCTGGACGAGTGCATGCAACGGCATCTGCGCCGGCACCAGCTCCTGCCGCGCGTCGGCCGCCCCGAGGACGTGGCCGCGCTGGTGGCTTTCCTGCTCTCCGACGATGCTGCGTTCATCACTGGCCAGGTCGTGTGCATCGACGGCGGCATGCTGGCGCATGTGCCGACATACGCCGACGGTGGCAACAGCCGCGCCGCGCGGCCTGCCGGCGACATCGCCGAAGCGGCCGCGGCGCCGCGCTGCTGATGGACATGCTGCTCAACCCGCTGGACCGTCGGCACCGGCTGCGGTACGACATCCCGGTCGTGCCCGGCGCTTTCCCCCTCGTCGGGCATCTTCCCGCCATCGTCTGCGACCTGCCGCGCCTGCTGCGGCGCGCGGAACGGACGCTGGGCAGCCACTTCTGGCTGGATTTCGGCCCTGCCGGCCACCTGATGACCTGCACGGATCTGGATGCGTTCGCACTGCTCCGGCACAAGGACGTGTCCTCGGCGCTGATGGAAGAGATCGCGCCCGAATTGCTTCGCGGAACGTTGGTCGCCCAGGACGGCGGCGCGCACCGGCAGGCGCGTGATGCGATCAAGGCGGCGTTCCTGCCCAAGGGGCTGACCCAGGCCGGCATCGGCGACCTGTTCGCGCCCATCATCCTGGCGCGGGTGCAGGCGTGGCGCGACCGCGGCGACGTAACCATCCTGCGCGAAACCGGCGATCTGACGCTCAAGCTCATCTTCAGCCTCATGGGAATCCCCGCGAACGACCTGCCGGGATGGCATCGCAAGTACCGGCAACTGCTGCAGTTGATCGTCGCGCCCCCGATCGACCTGCCCGGACTGCCCTTGCGGCGCGGCCGCGCAGCCCGCGACTGGATCGACGCGCAGTTGCGCCAGTTCGTCCGGGACGCGCGCGCGCATGCCGCGCGAACCGGGTTGATCAACGACATGGTGAGCGCCTTCGATCGCAGCGATGATGCGCTCTCCGATGACGTCCTGGTCGCCAATATCCGCTTGCTGCTGCTTGGCGGTCACGACACCACCGCCTCGACGATGGCCTGGATGGTGATCGAGCTGGCGCGGCAGCCTGTGCTGTGGGACGCCCTGGTCGAGGAGGCGCAACGCGTGGGCGCGGTGCCGACCCGGCACGCGGACCTGGCGCAGTGTCCGGTCGCCGAGGCGCTGTTCCGCGAAACGCTACGCGTGCATCCGGCGACCACGGTCCTGCCCCGTCGCGCGCTGCAGGAATTGCAGCTCGGCCAACGGCGCATTCCCGCGGGCACCCATCTGTGCATCCCGCTGCTGCATTTCTCGACCTCGGCGCTGCTGCACGAGGCGCCTGATCAGTTCCGCCTGGCGCGGTGGCTGCAACGCACGGAGCCGATCCGGCCGGTGGACATGCTGCAGTTCGGTACCGGCCCACACGTCTGCATCGGCTACCACCTGGTATGGCTGGAACTGGTGCAGTTCTCCGTCGCCTTGGCGCTGACCATGCACAAGGCTGGGGTGCGGCCGCGGTTGCTGAGCGGCGTCGAAAAGGGCCGGCGCTATTACCCGACCGCACATCCTTCCATGACAATCCGCATCGGATTCTCATGAGCTGGAATCGCACGCCCCGTGTGGCGAGGCAGCGGCGCCGGCGACGCCCGGCATTGCTGCCTCGGCGCGCGCGCTCGGTGCGACACCGGCAACACCGCGGCGGCTCGGCGCTCGCCGTGGCCGTGTCAGGTACAAGGACATGAACAACATGCAGACCGGTTCCACGCTACACGACGACCGAACTGGCGTTTCCGCGCTCGGCGGATTGGGCGCGCAGGCGCGCGGCGCGTCCGGCAGGCTGCTGCCGGAGATCTGGATGCAGGACGGTGCAAAGCGGGTCGATCAGGCGCTGGCGCGTCTTCTCTGCGCCGAAGACGACGGTGAGACCGAGCTGATGACGGCGATGCGCTATGCCACCTTGCATGGCGGAAAGCGCACCCGCGCCTTGCTCTGTCTGGCTGCCGGCGCACTGGCCGACACGCCGGCGCACATGCTCGACGACGTCGGCGCCGCCATCGAGATGATGCACGCCTGTACTCTGGTCCACGACGACCTGCCCGCGATGGACGACGACGTGCTTCGCCGCGGCCTTCCGACCGTGCACGTCAAGTTCGGCGAAGCCACTGCGATCCTGGTCGGCGATGCGTTGCAGGCGCACGCCTTCCTGACCCTGGCGAGCCTGGATGCGCCGGGCCACAACCGTATCGCGCTCGTGCGCGAACTGGCGCAGGCGGTGTCCGCCGAGGGTGCCGCAGGCGGGCAGGCCATGGATCTGTCGCTGGTCGGAAAGCACGTCGAGCTGGACAGGATCGTGGCGATGCACCGGATGAAGAGCGGAGCGCTAGTGCGCGCGTCCGTTCGCATGGGCGCGCTAGGCGCCATCTCGGAGGATGCCGCGCACGCTGCGCTATACTGTGCGCTCGATCGCTACAGCGCCTGTTTCGGCTTGGCGTTGCAGGTAGTCGACGACATTCTCGACGCGACAGCGGATACCGCGACGCTGGGCAAGACCCCCGGCAAGGACGCGGCGGCGCAGAAGCCGACCTGCGCGTCGATCATGGGGCTGCAGGCAGCGCGCCAGTTCGCGCTGGATCTGTTGCGCGACGCCGGGGAGGCCATCGCCCCGCTGGGGCCGCGAGCGGAACGATTGGCGCAGATGCTGCAGCGGGGCAACGCGTATCTGTTCAAGCACGCGCCCTGCGCATGAGCGCGCGCGTCCGCATGGAGCCGCCCCTGTGCCGCTGCGATCGGCTGGCGGCAGCGGCGCATGCTGCACTGTGTCCGAGTCAGCGGCGCCGATCGCAGCGGTTGCCCAGCACGGCCGCGGCGCACGCGTCGGACCGGCGCCAGCATCGGGGCGCGTCGCCGCGCCGGAGCAGGGCGACCGTCCGGCACTGCCCGTGCGCCGGGCCGCGACGGGCCTGCGGCGACGTGCCCGGCGTCTGCCCGATCCTGGTTCTCGCCAACCTTCTGCAGAAGGAACATCCCGCTTGAACGCGCTGTCCGAACAGATCCTTTCCGAATTGCGCCACCTGCTGAGCGAGATGAGCGACGGTGGCAGCGTCGGTCCGTCCGTCTACGACACGGCGCGAGCTCTGCAGTTCCACGGCAACGTCACCGGTCGGCAGGACGCATACGCGTGGCTCATCGCGCAGCAACAGGCCGATGGCGGATGGGGAAGCGCGGACTTCCCGCTGTTCCGCCATGCGCCCACGTGGGCGGCGTTGCTGGCATTGCAGCGTGCCGATCCTCTTCCCGGCGCTGCCGACGCAGTCCAGGCTGCAACCCGGTTCCTCGAGCGCCAGCCCGATCCCTACGCGCATGCGGTGCCGGAAGACGCGCCGATCGGCGCGGAGCTGATCCTGCCGCAGTTGTGCGGTGAGGCCGCATCCTTCATGGGCGGCGCGGCGTTTCCGCGCCACCCGGCGCTGTTGCCATTGCGGCAAGCGTGCCTGGTCAAGCTGGGGGCGGCGGCGACGTTGCCGAGCGGCCATCCGTTGCTGCACTCCTGGGAAGCCTGGGGGACGTCGCCGACCACCGCATGCCCGGATGACGACGGCAGCATCGGCATCAGTCCGGCGGCCACCGCCGCGTGGCGTGCGCACGCCGTGACACAGGGGAGCATGCCGCAGGTCGGGCGCGCCGACGCGTATCTGCAGGCGGCATCGCGGGCGACGCGCAGCGGCATCGAAGGTGTCGTGCCCAACGTCTGGCCGATCAATGTGTTCGAGCCATGCTGGTCGCTGTACACCCTGCATCTGGCCGGGCTGTTCGCGCATCCCGCGCTCGCCGAGGCGGTGCGCGTGATCGTCGCGCAGCTCGACGCCCGCCTGGGCGTGCGCGGTCTGGGCCCGGCCTTGCACTTCGCGGCCGATGCGGACGACACCGCCGTTGCGTTGTGCGTCCTGCGCCTTGCAGGCCGCGACCCGGCGGTCGATGCGTTGTGCCATTTCGAAATCGGCGAGCTGTTCGTCACCTTCCCCGGCGAGCGCAATGCCTCGGTGTCGACCAACATCCATGCCCTGCATGCGTTGCGACTGTTGGGAAAGCCCGCCGCCGGGACCAGCGCCTACGTCGAGGCCAATCGCAACCCGCACGGTCTATGGGACAACGAGAAATGGCACGTTTCGTGGCTGTATCCCACCGCGCATGCGGTCGCTGCGCTGGCGCAAGGCAACCCCCAGTGGCGCGACGAGCGCGCGCTGGCGGCGCTGCTGCAGGCGCAACGCGACGGCGGCGGCTGGGGCACCGGTCGCGCGTCCACATTCGAGGAAACCGCCTATGCGCTGTTCGCGTTGCACGTGATGGACGGGAGCGAAGAGCCGACAGGGCGCCGGCGCATCGCGCAGGCGGTGGCGCGTGCGCTGGAGTGGATGCTCGCCCGCCATTCGGCGCATGCACTGCCGCAGACGCCGCTGTGGATCGGCAAGGAACTGTATTGCCCCACCCGGGTCGTGCGCGTGGCCGAACTTGCCGGGTTGTTGCTGGCGCTTCGTTGGGGGCGGCGCGTCCTGGCCGAGGGACCAGGAGCGACGCCATGATCCAGACCGAACGCGCGCTGCAGCAGGTGCTGGAGTGGGGGCGTTCCCTGACCGGGTTCGCCGACGAGCATGCCGTGGAAGCGGTCAGGGGCGGCCAGTACATCCTGCAGCGTATCCAACCGAGCCTGCGCGACACCAGCGCCCGCACCGGCCGCGATCCGCAGGACGAAACGCTGATCGTGGCGTTCTATCGCGAACTGGCGCTGCTGTTCTGGCTCGACGATTGCAACGACCTTGGCCTGATCGCGCCGGAGCAGCTCGCCGCGGTGGAGCAGGCGCTGGGGCGGGGCGTACCGTGCGTGCTCCCCGGATTCGAGGGCTGCGCTGTGCTGCGCGCTTCGTTGGCCGCGCTCGCCTACGATCGTCGCGACTATGCTCAGCTTCTCGACGATACCCAGTGCTACTGCGCGGCGCTGCACGCCGGACCCGCGCAGGCGGCAGGGGCGGAACGCTGGTCCTACGCCGAGTACCTGCACAACGGCATCGATTCGATCGCCTACGCGAACGTGTTCTGTTGCCTGTCGTTGCTGTGGGGGCTGGACATGGCGACCTTGCGCGCGCGTCCGGCGTTTCGCCAGGTCCTGCGGCTCATCTCCGCGATAGGGCGCCTGCAGAACGATCTGCATGGACGCGACAAGGACAGGTCGGCCGGCGAGGCCGACAACGCGGCGATCCTGCTGCTGCAGCGCTATCCGGCTATGCCTGTGGTGGAGTTCCTCAACGACGAGCTGGCCGGCCATACGCGCATGCTGCACCGGGTGATGGCGCAAGAACGCTTTCCCGCGCCGTGGGGACGGTTGATTGAGGCCATGGCGGCCATCCGCGCGCAGTACTACCAGACCTCGACCAGCCGCTACCACAGCGACGCTGCGGGGGAGGCCAGCGTGCGCCGGCCTGAACGCGCGGGAGACGGCGGCGTGCGCGCGCTGCCGTCGGTCCGATCCGACGCAACGCCGTCGCCCGATGGGACGATGGAGCGAGCATGAGCGACACCGCCCTGAGCCGGCGCAAGGACGACCATCTGGACATCGTGCTGGATCGGCGAACGGCGCCGGCCACGGTCGCCGGCTGGGAGTACATCCGTTTCGAACACTGCGCATTGCCCGAGTTGGACTTGACGCAGATCGACCTGCGCGCCTCGCTGCTGGGCAAGACCATGCGCGCGCCGCTGCTGATCAGCTCCATGACCGGCGGCATGCCACGCGCCGAGGCCGTCAACCGGCATCTGAGCGAAGCAGCGCAAGCCTTGGGGATCGCCATGTGCGTCGGTTCGCAGCGCGTGAGCCTGCAATCCCGCAACTTCCAGGGGCTGACGCGCGCGCTGCGCCGCCTGGCCCCAGACATTCCCTTGCTGGCCAATATCGGCGCCGCGCAACTGCGCGAGGCCGACGGCCTGGACCTGGCGCGCCGGGCGGTGGATGCGCTGGAGGCCGATGGACTCATCGTCCATCTCAATCCGCTGCAGGAAGCGGTACAGCCGGAGGGCGACCGCGACTGGCGCGGCGTCCTGGCGCAGATCGCTCGCGCCGCGCGCAGCGTGGGCGTGCCGATCGTGGCCAAGGAAGTGGGGGCGGGCCTGTCCGCCTCGGTGGCCTGTGCGCTCGTCGAGGCGGGCGTGGCGGTGATCGATGTCGCCGGCGCCGGCGGCACCAGTTGGGCCGCGGTGGAGGGCGAGCGCGCCCGCGATGCCGCCGACCGTGCAGTGGCGATGGCGTTCGCCGATTGGGGGATTCCGACCCCGGCCAGCGTGCAGGCGGTACGTCGGGCGCTGCCAACGGTGAAGCTGATCGCGTCGGGCGGGATCCGCGACGGCGTCGACGTGGCCAAGGCCATCCACCTGGGCGCGGACATCGCCGGGCAGGCGGCCGGCGTGCTGCGCGCGGCGACGGTGTCCACCGAGGCGGTTGTCGCACATTTCGAGATCGTCATCCGCCAGTTGGCCGTCGCCTGCTTCTGCACCGGCTCGGCTGATCTGGCGGCGCTGCGTCAGGCGCGATTGTTGCCCTCGGCGCATCTGCCCGCCGGTTGATGCCGGCGTCGCCCGCACGTGGCGGCGGGCGCCTAGCACGCTGCTGAAATACCTACGCCAAACATAGACTACTGATCCACCTTGGCGAAGCGGTTCGATGCGCGGGAGCGATGTGTTCATGGAGCAGCTGTTCACGATGAAGCGGTTGGAGGATTTCGTTCCAGCCGATCATCCACTGCGCCCGATCCGGCTGATTTGTCGAAATCCTATTCTCTCTTGAGCCGGTGTCGTAGAAAGCGACCCATACCTAACAGTGCATGTACATTTAACAGAAGCGCTGTTAAATAGGGGCATGGTGTTAGAAAGAATTCCTGCCGCGCGGTTAGAAGCGCTCGCTCAGGCGGCGGAAGCGTATGTCCAGCACGCCTTCGGGCGGCGGCTCGAACTCACGCCGATAGCGCCTACAAACGTCCCACACTTCGTGCTTGACCACTACATGTTGTGGGAAGGGTTGCTGGACGGTCGCACTCTGGTTGTCATGGCGATTTGCGAACCCCGGCAAGGCGCCACAACGGATTACCTCAAGCATCGTGATCTTGTCCGTCGCCAACTTGGCGTCGATCTCATTCTGCTGCTGCTTGACCATGTGCCGAACGCCGTCCGGCGCCAGATGGTGGAGCGGCAGATCGGCTTCATCGCGCCGGGTGCGCAGCTTTATGTCCCGGAAGCATTGCTCGACCTGCGCGAGCGAGCGCGGACGACCGCGATCGCCCCCGCAGACCAGATCAGCCCTACTACGCAATTGGTGCTCCTCGCGGTCCTGCAGGGTATCGCCCTTGAGGAGGAACACCTCACCGACCTTGCCGAGCGACTCCATGTGTCGATCATGAGCATAAGCCGAACACTTGATGAGCTTGAGGCACTCCAACTTGCAAAGGCTCGCCATGTCGGCCGACAACGCCGTCTGCACATGCTTCTGGGTGGTCACGAACTATGGGAGGCAATCCAAGAGCGGTTGCAATCCCCAGTGCGCAAGGTTCGCCTTGTTAGTGGCCGGGTCGAAAACCAAATCGCACCGCTCGCTGGCGAGAGCGCGCTTGCCCGCTACACCATGTTGGCGGCGCCAAGGGTCCAGACGCGCGCCATTCTGTCGATGCGTTGGAAGCGCCTCAAGGAGAGGCTCGCACTCAGCCCAGCCACGGCGTTCGATGACGACCGGTTAGAGATTCAGACCTGGACCTACGACCCGCAGATCCTCGCGCGGGATGCTGTCATAGATCGGCTCTCGCTGTATCTCAGTGTTCGGGGGAGCACGGACGAACGCGTCGCGCAAGCGGCGGTAGAACTATTGGAGAGGTTTGAATGGTGATCGGGGTGGACCGCTTCCGCGCTCATTTCGCGGGCCATGGACATCAATATATGCTGATCGGTGGTGCCGCCTGCGAGCTTATCATGAACGAGGTCGGCCTGGACTTCCGCGCCACCAAGGATCTCGACATCGTGCTGATCGTCGAGGCGCTGGACGCTGCCTTCGCGGAGCGCTTCTGGGCCTTTGTCGAGCACGGTGGGTACGAGATCAGAGAGCGAAGCCAGGGGGAGAAAGTCCTCTACCGCTTCCAGAAGCCGAAGACCGAAGATTTCCCTGCCATGCTCGAGCTGTTCTCGCGGTCGCCCGAAGGGCTGACGCTTGCCGAGGACTCGCATCTTACGCCGCTTCCTATCGACGAAGCGGCCGCGAGTCTGTCGGCGATCCTGCTCGACGAGGACTATTACGCCTTTCTCAAGTCGATGGTGCGCGATGCCGGCGGCATCCCGGTGCTCAACGAGGCAGCGATCATCCCGTTCAAGGCCCGCGCGTGGCTCGACCTTAGCTGGGAGCGCGATGCGGGCGGCAAGGTTGACGAAAAGAACATCAAAAAACATCGCAACGACGTGGCACGGCTGCTGCAAGTCTTAAGCCCCGAAGCCAGCTATCCGCTGCCCGAGACCGTTGCAAAAGACATGCGGGCGTTCGTCGAGCTGGCGACAGCGGAGGTCGATTATAACCCCGAGCAGTTTAAGGTGAATATGACGCGAGAGGATGTTGCAGACCGGATCCGTGCCGCCTACCAGCTCTGATGGCATCCCGCGGTCATCTCCGTCTATCTCTTCAGAGCTAGAAAATCCCGGATGTTAGCGAATGTATCTGGATCGTAGATTGCAGCCCTTAGATGCTCCCGTAGCGACTGATCATCCCGGAACAACTTCACCATGTCGCGAATGAGAAATTCAGCCAATTTTCCAGTCCTACCGCTGAATTGGCTATCTAGTAGGTGGCGCAGATCTTGCCATGAGAGATCGTCCATTCTGCCACCTGAGATTTGTCGGGCACTTTAGCAGAAGCGCCGTCGTTCGGCCCCAGCCGTCACCTCCTCACCCAAGCGTTAGAAGCTTTTTCCGAGCTCCGCGGTAGCAAGAGTCTCCGTGATCGGCCTTATGGGATCGAACTCCTCCTGCTCGTGCACGAGACCACTCGTGGTGAGGAGGTCCGCCAAGCCCGCGATCGCGCTTGCGAGCATGTCGCCGACAGGACCGGCCACACCCGGTGCGGGTCTCCCGAAGCGGCGGAGCAGTTCGACGTTCATCATATGGGCGCGCAGCGGAATGTCGACACCGGCAAGATGTCTTTCGAGGTGCCGGAAGATTCGGACCCCTCCGGCGTCCATATCTCCCCAGTGAAACGTCGGCACCTGCGCTTGGGCCGCCAGCCTTGTGACCGTCGCGAGCGTCGGTCGCGAAGGGAAGCCACCGGAATAGATGACGAGGGCCCGTTCGGACCGTGCGACCTCCCGAATGTGCCGGACGAATGACGCGAAGTTCTCGATCGTCAGGACGTAGTCGGGCTTCGTCAGGAGACTGATCCCGCCGGCGCAGTCGGTAGGTATTCCGACATAGGGCATCGCCGGAAAGGACCGCCCGTCCAGCGATACGTCACCGTGCAGCAGGATTGGTTGCGGCAACCGCCTGATACCGGCGCTGGCAAGCAGTTCCTCCGGATCGAGGCGAGTCTGCTCCTCCATGCCCACGAAGATCTTCGCCATTGCTGCGGCGACTTGCCGAACATTCTTCTCCAGCGCTTTACTGTCGCCGACCGTCAACCGCGAGAACGTCCGGAAGTCCTGCTCCCCCTGCGGATCGCCCGACATGCGACCGCGTGCTGCGATGGCGAGGCCGATCACGTTTGCAAGCGTTCGCCCGTCTCCATTCCGAATTCCGATGTGGGAAACGCCCCGCGTCCAGGCCGCGACGGCGTCATCGATCAAACTGGCGGCGCCGGCCGGCAGCCCCGGCTGCGACCGCAGTTCTGAGACGGCTCGGTATGCCAGTTCGCCAGCCGGCCGTCGTTCGACCTTGCGGTAGAGCACCCCGGCATCCTTCAGCCTTGCACCGGTCACCCGACGCTCCGTCTTCGGGCCGGTTTGGACCAGCTCGATCCCGCCTGCTCGCTCTAACGCTGCGAGTTCCTCATCGAAGGCGTCCCGCAGGTCCATGTTGGCGAAGCCGTCATTGTCAATCAAGGCGATCAGGTTTCGCACGGCGGGGTTGCGTTCATGCCACGTGAGCAGATCGTCGATGAGTGAAATGACGGTCGAAAACCCGCGCCGTCTCATTCGGCCGCCTTCGCCTCGAGACCAAGCCGCTCCGCGAGTTCGTCATCCGTCGCGTGCTGGGGGTTGATGGCGCGCATCTCCTCGCGGACGCGGTCCTTGACCCGGATGGATTCGGCGAGGGAAACGTCGCCGCTGCGGAATACGTCGATGATGTAGTCCAGGTTCTCGTAGACGACCGCGCGTTTCTCGGTCGGCGCGGCGATGACGACCTGAAGGCCGATCGCCCGGTAGAATTCGAGCAGCGTCCGCTGGTTGGGACCATCCATCTTGCTGAAGGCCTCGTCGAACACCGCAAGCCCTATTCCAAGATCGCTTGGAGCGGTTGCCTGGCGGACGCCGTGGTAGGCGCTGGCGAGGGCCGCTCCGATGACGACGTAGAACGGCACCTGGCGTTCGGCACCGCTGGCCACGCCGCGTCGGCGGTCGAAGCTCGTCGTCCGCCCGGTGGCGACGTCGCGCATCCTGAGATCGTACGTGAAATAGCTGCGGTAGTCCTGAAAGATGGTAAAGTCGAAGGACTCGTCGGCGAGAAGCTGTTCTATCTGCCTGAGCGCCCGCGCGTGCCGCTCGTCGCGAGGCTCGGCCCGGCCGAACAGAGCATCCAGCACGCGCTCGTCGGCCTCACTGTCCTTGGCGAGATGATAGAGGTCGTCGAACTCCGGTTTGACGAGCTCCGCCAGACGATAGATCTCACCGTGAAGGGGGCGTGTGCGGAGCGCCGCCGAAAGCTTCTCCATCTCCGAATGAAGCTGCCCGAAGCGGCTGTTCAGCTCATGAATGAAGGTCGTCTTGAAGAGACGTGAAACCCGATCTGCCGCCTCGTCCGCTTGCTCGCGGTACCGGATGAGTTCGTTGTCTTCCAGCATCGCAATGCCGTCTGACACCCACGGTTTCACCGTGCCGATGATCGGCACGTCCGCATAGCCCTCGAGTGCGTCGGGGAAGTCGATGGCATACCTCCCAAGGGCCGCCCTGATGTCGTGACTGAGCTCTCGATACCCCTGCTTCGCATCGTCCGCAGCCTTCTCCATGTCGGAAGCAATCCTGGCCGGATTTCTAGCGGGATGCCCCCTATATCGCTGTCGGAGCGATCGCATTTGTGCCGCGGAGGTCACGACACTGCGGAACTGTCGACGGCGATGGGCGAGGCACAGGTAAGAGCCGACGCTCTGCTCGCCCGCGCCCAGCCTCTCCTTGACCTCCTCAATCTTCGTTCTGAGCGACGCGCGACTATCGATCAGTTCATCGCGATCTGTCTTGAGGCTGTTCAATAAGGCCTGCAACCGCTTCTCCGCGTCGAGTAGTTCAGGGTCGACCTGGGCCGATATCCGATCGAGTCGGCGCCGCGCGTCGGCACGCCTGTCTGCCAGATCCCCCAGCGCCAATGTGAGCGCTTCCAACTTGTCTTTTTCATCGACCGGTCTGCTGCAATCCTCGAGCCGCCGCATCGCGTCCTCGAAGAAGCGTTTCTTCTCAAGATGAATCCTCAAAAACTGCGAACGCTGTTCGATCCGCTCCCGGAGCGTGGTCTCCATCAGTGGTGCCGCAGCCCGCCCAATCTTAAGGCCGTCCGGCCGGCGCATTTCGGTGATCAGGCCGTCGTAATACGCACCATCGGCCATTACTGCGCGGCCGCTGCATAGAAGCTCATCCTGGTTCTCCGCAAGCCGAACGTTGCCTATCCTGAAGACTACGAACGCCATGGCCAGCTTATCGTCGCTGCGGATCATCGAAGCTAGCGTACCGCCCTCGGGCACGGTGGATCTCGACTGGAGCTTGCGGGTGTTGGCTACGCGGCATCCCGGATAAGCGTCGCGTCCATGCCGCAGGATCTCGGTCGCACGGTACGCGTGCTCTGGATCAACAATAATGGCCTCGCGGTCGCGGGTGAGCAGCGCCTCTAGCGCATTGCGCCACCGTTCGTCGACGATGTCAGCGACTTCACAGAGTGTGCGTGGCGTCATGCCTTCGCATCGCAGGGCCTCCATAAGTCTCGAAGTTGCGGCATTAAGGGTGATCTGTCCCCGTCTGGCGTTGGCAAGCTGCTTGCTATCCTCGGCTGCCTCAGCCTCAAGTTGCTTGACCCAGACGATGGCCTCGTCTCGTTGGTCGGTCGCCTTTTCCATCCGGGCGCTCGCGGCTTCTGAGACTGCACCCAGCAGTTGGTCCATCTTCGCCGGATCGCGTGGCCAACCGGGCGGCGCGATCCCACGGCTGGCCTCTTCAACGCGCTCGAGCGCACGGAACAATTCGCCTGGGTTTATGACGCTCAGCTTGTCGCGCAAATCCAGGAGTTGGATCGCGCGCGGCGCTGAGGTGCCGAGTCAGGAGGCGCTCCATGACGCCCGCATGGTCCCGCTCCAGCCCTCTAATCTCCTGCTCAACGATGGCGCGTTGTCCCTGCGCGCCGGTCGCAGCGAGCTGTCGCTGGACGGATGCGAGCGCCTCGGTCTGATGTTCCATTTCTTCCTCTATCCGCGCAAAATCCTCCATGACCACGTGAATCTCGTGCGCCTTCGACCTTTTTTCACCGATATTCGTCAACAGCCTGGCGAATCCTTCGACCAGCAGGGCGGTCCTCCCAATCGCGCGGCAGGTAAGTTCCTCGGCGAGAAGCCGGTCGAATTCCTCTATCTGGGCGCGGATTGCGCGAAGCGCCTCCAATCTTCGATTGAGGTCGGCAATGGTCTTCTGGATCTCGCGGTAGCGGCGGATAGAATCGCGTAGCTCGGCGATGTCGATCGGCTTGGGCTCGAGCAGGTAGCGGTGCACGAACTGCTCGACAGACGAGATGTCCGTGAAGGAAAGCGCGGCCACGAAAGTGCGGACAAACCGCTCGGGATCCGACGCGCGGCGCCCTGTGAACAGCGCGCGCATGTACTCGCGAATGAACGTCTTGGCGTCGTCCGGCGTGAGAAGCTGACCGCCCATTTCACTGCAGGCCTGGTCGAGCCGACGGCGGACGACAGGCCACACGGTCGGCCGGGACGCGTCTTCGCTGATATCCAGCAGCATCGAGGTGTCGACGCTAATACCCTCGGCGACGAACCGTCCCAGTACCTCTGTCTGTTGTCCGCGGGCGGCCTCAATGGACAGCCCGAGACTCACAGGCATCCGCCGCCTTTCCGTGTCCTCGAAGACAAGCGCGATGTGGCTTCTAGCCTGGTTCCTGAGGAAAATGTCCTGGTTGAGTTGCCCGAGACAGTAGCCCCCGAGCGTGCGGTCCGAACGGCCGCTGCTCTCGCCAGCGGACCGGTTGAACCGGTACAGACGCGACGAACCGCCGGCCATGATCGCCTGTATCAGATCGATTATTGTGGACTTGCCGGATCGGTTCTGGCCGAGGATGGCCGCATCGCCGGCCAGATCGAGGTCGGCCCGTACCATCATGTGCCAGTTCACTAGGACGATGCGCCGCAGTTCCATCATGCCTCGCCTCCCACGACCTGATCGTCTGCGTCGGGCGTGGTGGCGACTGGACGCGACAAGATCTGCTCGAGCGACGCGACGAAGTCGTCGCCGGCGACGCTAGTGACGAGCGCGCGAATGTCGAGATCCATATTCTGCGCGTCCGCGTCGAACTCACCGAGGCGAACGATCGCCTTGCGTTCGAGCATCCGGAGCACGTCGCGGAACTCGTTTGGCGCAAGCGCCGCGCGCCGGCTGCCGGCGACTATCCCCTGATAGGCCGCATACGCCTCGTTGAGTGTCGTGCGGGTGGTTCCGTTGGTGTAGATTTCGCCGAGTTGGAGTGCCTCTTCCCAGAGCCGTCGCATGATGAGTAACGCGATCGTCTCATCAATGCGCAGCCGCGGCAGCGCCGTGCGCTCCGGATCGGGCAAGATCCCCGCCCAGCCTTCGGTCTCCCGGTGGACGAGACGGTAGCCGCCAACATCAAAGTAAGCCTCGACAAGCTTTGCGAGTTCCGACCGGTGCAGCGTTTCCAGCAGCGTCGCGGCCCCACGGTCTTCCACGTGGACGAACTGGTTTCGCATCAGATGTGCGATGAGTTGCGTGACCTTTAGGAAACCGCGCGGGTTCGAGTTTTCGAGGGCGTTGAACTCAAGCAGCATGCCCGACCTCGAGAGTGATGCTGTCGTCGAGGCGCTTCACATGAAAGCCGCCGCAGTCCAGCCACTCGTTTGACACTGCGTCGTCGGACACCACGAACTCGAACCGGTCCTTAAGCGTCTTCGCGAGCCGCGAGTCGGCGTCGGCACCGAGGCCGCCGGCGACCATCACTCGGATGGCTTCGAAGGCCAGGAAATCATCGACGGTCTCGATTCTCAAATAAGCCGCCGTGGTCTCGCTAAAGGGCCGTACCCGTCTTTCGAGGAAACGGCTAACCTTTGCCGGCGAGATGGTCAGGCGATCCAAGTATTCCCGCTCGAGCTGACGCTGAATTCGCGTATCGGATCTGGCGGCGGAAGGGCAAGGTCGGCGTCGGCGATCTCCGGCCGCGAGCCGCGCGGCTTCGCGAGGAGCTCGGGCGCAACCACGGTCATCCGGGGCTCAATCAATCCTCGTACCGCAAGATCGTCCATGCCCCGCGAGAGAGCATCGTCGAGCCCCTGGATCACATGCTCGCTGCGTTGGAGGAAGTTGGTCCGGCGCCCTGCGTACCTGACCACGTTACGCAGCCGCGTCTCGAGCCTGGACCGGTGCTGCTGGATCGCCTCGAAGGATTCCTCGATCCGTTCGAACACGCGGCGAATCCGGAACAGGTCCTCCTGCACGAGGTCGCGCGCCGCTTGCCCATCGGGAACGAGCCGGGATTCTAGATACGCGTCGGCTACGGCGGCCAAGTCAATCTCGGAATCCTCCAACTCGTCGAGCGAGGCGAGAATGGTCCGCCGATGCCGATAGGGATGCGCCGTGGTCGAGATGGACGTGTAATCTCGCAGGAGCACCCGCTCGACGAAGTCCTCGAAGTAGTGTCGCAGCCGCTCGGCAAGCGTGTCCGAGGAGAGCACCTGCCGATCAACCTCCCGCAGGGCCGCGAGCACGCTTCTCATGTAGCGTCCGAAACGTGCCGAGTCATGGGCGGCCTTGTTGAGGCCGAGAGCGTTCTCCGCCGGTTTCTCCCGCACCGCACGGATCGCATTCCTCACCTCCACCACAAGGCCGCCGAGTTGCTCGGCGCCGCCCTCCTTCAAGGAGCACAGGAATTCGGCGAGACGCATCGCTCCGGACGGCATCTCTACGGTTGTCTTGAGGCCATAGCTCGCCTCGTCCAGCCATCCCGTCTGCAGCATCCGGTTGTAGATGTGCCGGGACTGGCTGATCGCGGTCCCGGTGGCTTGATTGTCCACGCCTAGGACGCGTCGACGCCTGACCCGCCGACCGGTCCGCGTCACGAGGCGGTCGAGATCGACGGCGGCTTCGTCCTCGGCCCAGAGGCTAGGCTCCCTCGTGATGCAGTTGTAGATCACGCCGACTACCTCTGCCTCGGTCGGGAACAGGAGGTCGGACCGGTAGAAGTCGTCGTAGACGGCGAGGATCGCACGCTCATATAGCAGCCGGTTCCCGCCAGAAAACACCGTGAAGATGTCTGGGCCAAGTTGACCGAAAAGTTGCGGACGCGACGCATCCGATACTGAAGATACTGCGGAACTTGCCAAGATTCCCACCCCGATCAGGAAGTTGACGGGAGCCCGTCTGAAGGTCAAGTGCTTAAAGATGATGCCTGCCGGTAAGGCAAGGAAAATGGTTCACCGCTTCGGGCAATGATGAACAAAACGGACGTTTTTCGGATATTGGATATCAGCGTTGGCGCCAGAATGCTGCGTAAAGCGGCCATCTACCCGCTTCCCTCTGCTCTTTTCGGGGCATCAACGCGGTCTAGAGAGTTTGGCTGGTAGCTCGAGGCGCTCGCGCGAAGCAGTAGAGCCTTTTTCAAGGAGATCCGTCTGCGGGATTTTGAGCATGTGCGCGTGAACTATGACAGCGATTTCGGGCTCAACGGAATACCCTTACATGCCCCAATTGTCGAGGTTATCGGCGCGATTGCGCCGGCTACTGGGACCGCCGATAGGAGCGTTGCTCTGAATAGATTACTTGGAAACGGAGCTTGTGTTGCTGTGTAACAAACTGAGTAACAGGGACCGAAAAAAGATCAATATTTTCCATGCGAGGGCTAGGAGGTCGAAAGACGCTCCGTCATTCGATCTGTCGGAAATGCGCGAGGTCGCCGAGATGCGCAGCCCCTGAAGTGCCAGCCCTTGGCCAAGCGGTGCCGCGCCGGACCCGGGCCATTCTGGATGCCGCCGAGGAAACGAGCCGGCAGCAAAAAAGGCAGGCATCAGGGCCTGGGAACTGGGAAGGCGGTGGGCAACCGACACTACTGCCGGGTTGTCGAGTGAGCGACACAGGTTGTTCGGCTTGGCTCCTGCTCTCACCATCATTCAAGTTATTGAATAGTATCGAGAACACTTTTTCTGAGGCTTTCCTGCTCAGTTGGCACGACTTTTGATGCTTCCTTCTAGATGGCGGCAGAGCTGCCGACCGATGTGACGTCGTGGTGATATCGCGATCGGTGGAACGAAGGGAGGAAAGCAGCATGCCACATCTGCGTCGGGTGTGTTCACTATCGCAAAAAGGACGTGACCTGCGGAACCCGGGCGGCAAAACAAGCGAATCTACGCTTCATGACCTCATTTGCACTGGTGACGGACCGTCATTCCTTATGGAAGCCCATGACGCGCTCTCCGCGGCGATCGCGCAGCGGTCCGGTTTCAAGGCGCTTTGGGCGTCCGGCCTCTCGATCTCCTCCAGCCTCGGCTACCGCGATGCGAACGAGGCCTCTTGGACCCAGGTGGTCGACGTCGTGGAACGGATGGCGGACGCAGCGGAAATTCCAATCCTTGTCGACGGAGATAGCGGATTCGGCAATTTCAACAATGCCCGTCTGGTCGCTCGCAAGCTGCGGCAGCACGGCGCGAGCGGCGTTTGCCTCGAAGACAAGGCGTTCCCGAAGATGAACTCCTTCGTCAGCGACCGCCATCCGCTGGCGGAGATCGGCGAGTTCTGCGGTCGCCTGAAGGCGGTCAAGGATCAGGTTCCGGATCCGGAGTTCGTTCTCGTCGCTCGTATCGAGGCGCTGATCGCCGGATACGGTCAGCAGGAGGCGCTTGCACGAGCGCACGCCTATGCGGACGCTGGCGCCGATGCGATCCTGATTCACTCCTGCAAGTCCGATGCGGAGGAGATCTTCACCTTCACGCGAGCCTGGCAGAACCGACTGCCCGTCGTGATCGTACCGACAAAATACCACCGTACGCCCGTTGCTGATTATCGCGCGGCCGGTATTTCCACGGTCATCTGGGCCAACCACAACCTGCGCGCCGCGATTTCGGCGATGCGTCAGGTGTGCGACCGCATCATCCAGGAGGAGAGCATTGCCGGTGTCGAAGGTGAAGTCGCGACGCTCGACGAGCTGTTCGAACTGATGAACTACGGCGAGCTCTCAGCGGCAAAAGAGAAATACCTTCCGCGGGCAGTGGACGGCCAAGGACCGCAGCGAGAGGTTCCTTCGAAAAGAATGGATGGAGACGCGCATGTTGGCGCAACGGACAAACTTGTTTAAATCGTCGGGGACCGCGGCCGCCCGCGCCGCGGCGAAGGCTGCCGCCGATGCCGGGATGGAGATTGTTGATCTCACGGCCGGCGAGATCTGGAGCGATCTGGCACCGACGATCCGGGACGGAGCGATCGAGGCGATTCGACAAGGCCTGAACCGCTACACTGACACCATCGGCTCGATGGAGTTGCGCGAGGCGCTGGCACGGAAGGTATCGGTCGAGACGGGGCAGCTTTGGCGGGCCGACGAGCTCGCCGTGACGAACGGCGCCAAGCAGGCTCTTTTCAACGTGGCGATGACGCTGATCAATCCCGGCGACCAGGTCATCATTCCCGCGCCCTACTGGACAACATTCCCAGCGCAGATCCAGATCGCCGGCGGCACCCCAGTCCATATCGACACGCGAGGAAACGGCTACGTTCCACGGATCGACGACATCCAACGCGTCATCACGCCGCTGACCCGGGCCATCGTCGTCAACACGCCCGCCAACCCCAGCGGCGCCGTCTACGACGCGGAGACTCTTTCGGGCATCGCCCAGCTGGCGATGGATAAAAACCTCTGGATCATCTTCGATGAATGTTACGGCCCTTTCACCCATGATGGCCATCGGCATCATCCGGTTGTGTCACTGACCCCCGAGGTCCGGGCCCGGACGGTGATCGTCAATGCCTTCTCCAAAAGCCTGGCCCTCACCGGCTGGCGCGTTGGCTATCTCGCTGCGCCGAAAGAACTGATCTCGGCTGTCAAGGCGCTTCAGTCGCACACGACATCGAACCCGAATGTCGTTGCCCAGCATGCAGTGCTGCACCACCTCCGTGAGGGAGATGGCGCCTTTGAGGCCCGGCTCAAGTGTCGATTGACGGCGGCGCGGCAGGCTGGGCTTACTGCCCTCTCCGAGCTGCAGCGCGTTCCGATACCTGAAGCACAGGGCGGGTTCTATTTCTATCTCGATCTGTCCGGCCTGTTGCGGCCGACGCTCGCCAATGATGACGCCAGGACAGCCGACGACATCGTGGCCGCGCTGCTCGCCCAAGCCGGCGTGGCCGGCGTGTCAGGCACTGCCTTCGGCGATCCCATGGGGCTCAGGCTCTCCTATGGCGTTCCGCCGAAGCAACTCGAGGTGGGCCTCGAGCGTGTGGTCGGCGTCCTTAACGGCTGGAACCGAAAGAATCGTCGCAGCAAGCAAAATAGAAGGGCTTAGACCCATGACTGCAATTGGTCCGAGAGAGGCGGTGATTCTTGCCGCCGGGTTTGGCTCGCGCCTGCGTCCGCTCACCGATCTGCGGCCGAAGCCGCTGGTCGAAGTCAACGGCACGCCGATCCTTCACAACGCCTTGCAGAACCTCGAGGCAGTCGGCGTAAGGGAGGTGACGATCGTTGTCGGCTATCGCAAAGACGCGATCCAATATTCCTGCGGCCGACGCTTCGGTAGGCTCGATATCAATTATGTCGAGTCGACGGTCTTCGACCGCACGGGCAGCGCCTATTCACTCTGGCTGGCACGCGACGCGTTACTCTCGGGAGACTGCTATCTTCTTGAGGGGCGACGTCTTCTTTGAGGAAGACGCGCTTCGGCGCTTGACGATAGATGACGCGGCGAATTCAGCCGCAGTAGCGCCTTTCCATCCGTCGATGGAGGGCTCTGCAGTAATTTTGTCCGAAGGCGGATTTATTTCCGAGTTTCGGCTTAAACAAACAGCTGCGGACCTGGTTTCCGGCGGCCCGGCTCTCTTCAAGACAGCGAATCTCATGCGCTTCTCCGACGCGACACTGCGCACGATAATCGTGCCTGCCCTTGATGATCTCATCGGTTCCGGTGCGATCAAGGCTTACATGGAGGAGTTTCTTGCTCATCTTATCGAAAGCCGCGGCCTCCGGCTTGCGGCTGCCCGCTGCGATGAGCTGCGATGGTACGAGATAGACAGCGAGGCCGATCTAAGGACTGCGGAGAACATATTCTCACCCTTATGCGGATCGCCTTCTCCGGCATCAAATCGCGTCGAGATAGGATCGGACGGCTTCCAATGATTATCTATCTTTCAGACCGCGCAAACCAGATCACGATGCTTGGCCTCCTGGCATCAGGAACCGCGCTCTATTTTGCGCAATCGGGCAAACCGGAGCTTGCAATCGCAGCAGCGCTCTGGGCGGTCTTAGCAGACCATTTCGACGGAGTGGTCGCGAAGCGAACGAAAAACCGGTCAGCAGAGACGGCCAGTATGGGGAAGAGTCTGGATGGATTTGCTGATCTCCTGTACGGCGCCGTCATTCCGGCTGCGGTACTCATGCAAATCGGAACAGGCGGTGTCTTGCCGTTTGTAACGGGGCTCGCTCTAATACTCGCTGGTGCTTTGCGATTAAGTTATTTCAGCAATTTCGGGATGTCCACAAAAGGGTATTTCACCGGCGTTCCGCTTTCCTACGACGTTCCGCTCATGGCAGTTCTTCTGCTTATCGCAGCGTGGATTCCTGTCCCACTGTGGAACAATGCTACATGCGGACTCTTCTTGTTGCTCGCTGTTCTGCACGTGCTGCCCATCGCCGTGCCAAGTATGAATCGCGCAATGTATGCAGTGGTCACCGTCTTCGCGGTCGTGGCGTCAATATTCCTAGCTTATCGCGGGTTTTCGGCGGGATAGCCAGCCGAAGCCAGTCCGTCTCTCATCTTCGGAAAAGGAATCCGCAAATGAATGGTCCGATCAAATGGGCGATCTAGGCGCTGTCGCCGAACACCATGTTAACCGCCCTCTTTATGCAGCGGTAGCGCTCGATGCTCTCCTCTTTCATCCTGGCAAGACGACTGGGCGCAGTAATTGCAGATGTCGGGGCGGAAACCGGCGAGCTCACCGGCATGTTGGCCTACGCAATCGAACCGAGCGAGGGAAAGTCGGATCAGCGACCCTTCGGACCGCCCGTCGAACGGTTCGAATGGACGGTCGGGTTCAGCGGAGGATCATGGCGATCTGGAACCTCAACGACCCCGATGACTTCTTGATGAAAGAAATCGGAGCGGAGATTGAGAGGCGCGACTCGGGTCTTCAACGGGTTCAAAAAAACATCTACAAATTGTTTGGCAGGCAGCCACCTACTCGGACATCTTGAGATCCTACCACAATGTCCCGAGCCAAATCGGCTCCGAATGCTGGGCGAGACCTTAAACCTGATTGCCAATCGCGTAACTGGGAAAACCGAGGGCATAACACTCATCACACTCTTGCATGGACGGTTCGGTCAATCTGACCGAGGGGCCTAGATCATGCAACCTAAACCAATGCCTAGCGAGCCGCTTAGTCGTTCACTCGTTCACGATTTTCCCGGCGGATATTGGCGTTATGGTGTCACCGATCATGTTCTGCTGGTGAATCTATACTTTCCGCCCCATGGTTTCTATACCGCGCTTGGCGAGCGGCTTCCCGAGCTCATCAGTTGCTATCCGTCACCGCAGCCACATCTTGCTGAGCAGTTGGGCAGCTTGATTTCCCAAAATCCGCAGAACCTCGCTGTTGGCAATGGCGTTGCGGAACTGATTCATGCGAGCATCCAAGCGCTAAACTGGCGCTTAGCCGTTCCGACACCGTCCTTCAATCCATACGAGCAGGTAGTGTCGCCCGAACGACTGGCGCGGTTTCCTTTACCTGCTCCAGACTTCGAGCTCGATATCGAGAAGTTCGCTTGGCATGCGATAGCGCACAACGCCGACGCGGTGGTTGTCATTTCGCCCAACAATCCAACCTCTAGGGGAGTGCTACCGCAGGAGCTTCTCCATCTCACAAAAATACTTTTAGAACGAAACATTCGACTAATCGTCGATGAATCGTTCGTCGAATTCACCTCAGAGGGTGCTTCCGGAAGTATCGAGGGCAGAATACAAGAATATCCAAACCTAGTGATATTCAAAAGCCTCGGGAAGATATTCGGCGTTTGCGGGCTACGTCTCGGCTACATGCTCGCAAGCGATCACAAGCTGATATCGTCCGTGCGAAGAAATTTGCCGGCTTGGAATGTAAATACTTTAGGAGAGTTTTTCCTCCACGCTCTGCCGAGCTACCAGCGCGAAGCAGAGGAAAGCTGGACTCAGGTGCGCCGGGATCGCGATCAGCTCTATTCAGAACTCGCGAAGATCCCTGATATGCATGTACTTCGGCCCGATGCAAACTTCGTCTTCTGCCGCCTTCCAGATGATTGGCCAGATGGAGCCACGCTCGCGGAAAAGCTCCTTGCGCACCATAGAGTCCTGATTCGCCACAGTGGGGCTAAAACGCTCAGCAAGGGAACTCGGTACCTGCGTATTGCTGCGCGGACATTCGACGAAAACAGACTTCTTGTAGAGCGCCTTCAGGAGGTCGCCGAAACATAGTGTCGGTACGAAACGGAGAAAGATGGCAAATCAACGGGACCAACGGTCGGGTTAGGCGGCCGTTACGCATTGCTCCAGCCGTTCCGGTGTTAGCGGAATGAACATTTGGGCCGCGATCGTCTTTGCGCCTATCCTGCCTGCGTCGGAATTAAATTATGCGGGCCGCAGGCCCCGCATATTTTCCCCCGGGGAACGCAGCTTTCATGGGCAATCCTGTCGGCGTAGCCGCTGCTCGAGTTTTTGATGCTCGCTCAGCCTTCCGCCGTGCCGCTTTCGATATGGATCGCCTCTCCAACGTGAATGCGCCGCAGAACCTGCCGGAAGCTGCCGAGCCTTGCTTCGAAGGCCTCGCTCCGAATGTCCGGGATCGCCTGCGATGCATGTCCAAAGACCTCATGCAGGACGCGGCCTGTAACCGTGTTCGGCACGGCGATCCCGAGAAGGTGCAGAAAGGTCGGAGCAAAATCGCAGATGCCGGAGGGGGCCTTGGAGACTGAGCCTTGCGCGGGGAATGCCGAGCCAGCGACAATGCCGAGGGCAGCGAGTTCTTTCGGATGCAATCCGCCATGGACGCCAAGCCCCGTGCGGCGGTCATTGTCATAGGACGTCCCCCCGATGAGGCCAAATGAATCGACGCCATCATCTGCTCGGAAGGAAAAGGACACGTCTGGTGCACGAGGATGATCAGCAAAGACCAGACGACTGCCAAGGCTTCCGGGGGCGATGCCCTCAGTTTCATTCTTTGCGCGTGTGAATACCGGACCACACCACGGCTGGCTGGTAATCGTCGCCACCAGCCGGGCGATCTTCTGGTCACTTGGGTCGGCGAGATAGAGAGCTCCGACCTGCCCAGGCACGACAACGACATCGACATCCGGCGCGGGTGCCGTACCGGCACGAAAACCGGCTTCGCGCAGATTGTCAATCACCGAAACCCGCGTATGACCCGAGATGTGTCCGTGATCCGACATCGCGATAATCTGCACGCCTTTGGCGCGCCCTTCCGCCTCCCACCAGTCGAGCACACGTCCAAACTGGCGGTCGCAATGAGTGATGATGCCGCGCGTCGCCTCGGCGCCGGTGCCATGGAAATGCGAGGTGATGTCGGGCTCGCCATAGGAAAGGATCGTGACGTCCGGCCGGTATTTCGGCCAGACCACGTCGAGAAACGCTGAGGTTATCCAGTCCTGCCCGGCCGTGTCGGGCTCGACTTCTAGCGGTGCCGGCTCCAGCGGGCCAATCCGACGTTGGGCCTCTGCTAGCACATCATCGGGAGTGCAGGCCTCCCGGAAATGGCCCGAGAGGCGAATGTGGCCGAAGTCCTCGGCTTTGTGATGGAAGAAGCGTGTCGTGCCGGGTGTATTCGTGGCCAACACGGCCATGCTGCGCCCGGCCCCAGCGAGGATTTCGCCAAGCGTGGGCACCGACATCAGTCCTCCACCGCTTTTGAGGTCGAGCTTGCGCAGGAGCACGGCATCTGACGTGTCGATATAGCGCGGCGGCGTAACGGATCGGTCGACATATCGGTTTCCCACCATGCCGTGTCGACCAGGAGTGGCGCCTGTCACGAGGCTCGGGAAGGCCGCACGGGTTTCGCTGGGATAGATCGTCCGATGCTTCGCCAGCGTGACACCCAGGTACTGCAAGCGGCAGAGGTTCGGCGTCAGATCTGGCAAGACGAGGTCGGGACGAAGGCCGTCAAAGCTGATGATGAGAAACCGCATGATATCTTAATTCTAGTTGCCCACATGGGTGAACGTGCAGTTCGTCAGTCGCAGATCGCCAGTTCACTTGACAACGTCCAACAAGCGTCCACGAGACCGCGGATGTATCAGGGCAACGCATGGAAAGGCCCGCCGGGGCGGAGACGTGCCAAAAACGGATTCGAAGGCGTTCCGCAGAGCGCCATAGATTGCTTGCTGATCCGCGCATGGCCGACCGACGACAGCCGTGCGCGCGCAATCGGCGCTGCCTGAACCTTGTCCGGTGCCGCAGATAATCGACTCCGGTTGGATCAGCATCATTCCGTCCAGCCCTGCCTTTTCAAGGACGGTTAAGTAGGCGGGAAAAAGCAATGAGATGTTCCTGTACGAGAGATGATTTACTGGCGACGCCTAGCTGCACCACTCGGTCCAACATGGCGGTATTGAAAACGTCAGACCATCGGCGCTCCGATTTGAAGGGGCTGAGGGCGGAACGAGTCAGGCTGCTTGAGCGTCAACGCGGGCCTTTATCCAACCGGTCGCGCAGCCAGTCGCCCAACAAGCTTATGGAGAGCGTCGTCGCGACGATCAGCACAGCAGGTGCAAACATGATCCAGGGCGCACGTGTCATATACTCCCGGCCATAGCCGAGCATGTTTCCGAGGCTCGTCATCGGGGGCTGAACGCCAAGGCCCAGAAAGGACAGGCTGCTTTCCATGAGGATGATCTCCGGGAAGGTCAGCGTCATGGAAACAATGAGCGTCGACGAGATATTCGGTAGGATGTGCCGCAGATATACCTGCATTGGGCTCGCACCCAACTGACGAACAGCTCCGGCGTAGCCTTGCGCGCTGGCGGCGACCGCAAGCCCGCGTGCGATACGCGCGTAGCGTTCCCAGCCATAAAGTCCCATCAGTCCAATGAACAGCGGCAAAGCGTTTCCGAAAAACGCAAGCACCGACAGGGAAAGGATGAGGAAAGGCATGGCTGCCTGAAAGTCAGCGAGCATCAGGATGAACTGCTCGACGCGCCCACGAAAGTGGGCCGCAGCAAAGCCCATGGTGGTGCCAACGCACGCCGAAATCAGCGTTGCCCCAAGGGCGACCAGAATTGAGATACGAACAGATACGATCAGTCGCGATAGAATATCGCGTCCGAGTTCGTCTGTTCCAAGCACATGGTGCGGATGGTAGGGCGAGGCCAGCCGGTTAGGCAGATCAAGCGCGGTGTATTGGTACGGGGCGATTCCATCAGCAAGCAGCGCCATTATGACGATAAAAACGATCCAGAGCACGCTGGCGATGACGGAGAAAGGAATTCGGCGGTGTTTCGTGGTCTCTCGCGTGCCAGTCGCCGTTTCGGTTACTTTTCCCATCATGTTCATTGCTCAGCGCCCCCCGGTCGAGTTCGCGTTGGCCAGGCGCGGATCGAGGATGCCGTAGAGGAAGTCCACGATGAGGTTGGAGACCACCATTGTGGCGGCCACCAGCAGGAGAATACACTGCACAACCGCCAGATCGCGGGCTGTCACCGACACCACCAGCAGATTGCCGACACCCGGCCAGGAGAACACGCTCTCGACCACAACCGAACCAGCGATCAGATTGCCGACCATGAAGCCGACAATGGTAACGGCAGGAATTGCGGCGTTCGGCAGGGCGTGACCACGCACAACCGCGGCCCAGGGGATACCCTTGGCACTGGCAGTGCGAATGTACGGCTGCCCCAGTACCTCCAGCATTGCGCTTCGAATGAACCGTGCGAGCACGGCAGCGCCACCAACGCCGAGAGTGATGATCGGCAGGATTAGATGCTGCAGATCGCCCGTGCCGCCGGTCGGCAGCCACGCAAACCAGATTGCAAGGACTTGAACCAATACGAGACCGAGGACAAAGCTCGGCACCGTATATCCTGCGACCGCCGTGACCATGACGGCACGGTCAATGGCGCTGTCCCGATGCAAAGCGGCATAGAGACCGGCTGGAATACCGATGGCCAGTTTCATCAAAAGCGCAGGAAGGGTCAGCATAAGCGTTGCCGGGATACGTCCCAGAACAAGGTCAAGCGCAGGCCCGCCTCCACGCATCGACCGGCCGAGCTCGCCCTGAAAGATCGCTGCGAAGTAATGGAGATATTGCATCCAGAGTGGCAGATCCAGACCCCACTCCCGGCGAAAGGCGGCCATGGCCTCGGGCGAGGCGTCGTCCCCCATGATGCTGCGGGCCGGATCTCCCGAGAGCCTCAGGACGATGAAGGCGAACGTGACCACCAGCGCGATTGTCAGAACGGCACGCAAGACACGGATAGCAAAGAACCGAAACATCAGGTTCCAACCTTCTTGGTCGGCGGGTTGGTATGGACGGCATGACAAGCAACGGATCGTCCGTCCGGCAGAGTCGAGAATGTGGGGGAGACGCTCACGCACTGCGGCCGCGCGATGGAACAGCGAGGGTGAAACGCGCAGCCGGTCGGACGGGCTGCAGGGTTGGGTGGTTCGCCCTTGAGTATGATGCGCTCGCGCGTGCGCCGGCCTACAACAGGTACCGCTGAGAAGCGCCTTGGTATAGGGGTGGGTGGGGCTCGAGAGCAAAGATTTGTCTCGCCATATTCAACGATACGACCGAGATACATCACAGCCGTATGCTGACTGACTTGGCGAACCACTTTCAAATCATGACTGATGAAGAGGAGAGTAAGACGTAGGTCCTTTTGAAGGTCCATCAGTAGGTTGACGACCTGGGCCTGGATCGATACGTCGAGAGCCGAGACCGGCTCGTCGCAGACCAACAACGCCGGTTGCATGATCAGCGCCCGAGCAAGAACAGCACGCTGACGCTGCCCACCCGACAGTTGATAGGGCAGGCTCGAGGCATGACTCGCATTCAGGCCAACCGCATCGAGCATAGTCAGCGCTTCGTTGTTCCGCTTCGATGCAGCGCCGATGTCATGGATGTCCAGTGGCTCCCGGACCTGATCGAGGATCGACAGTCGGCGGTCCAGCGCGGCGAGTGGATCCTGGTAGATCATTTGCATATGGGTGCGCATGCGGCGCCACGCTGGTGTATCGGCGGGCGGCAGTTCATTCCCTCGGAAGAGCACATACCCGCTGTTCGGCCGTTCAAGGCCGAGCGCGATTCGTCCTGTGGTTGATTTTCCCGATCCGGATTCGCCAACGAGAGCCAGCGTCTGCCCCTCTTTTAGAGACAGTGAGACTTCTTCAACAGCGTGGACAGGCACCTTTGTTCCGAAGAGCCCCTGCCGCGTCGAATAGCTGCGCGAAATGCCGTGCAGGTCAAGAATGGTTGCAGTCATGCCAGCACGCTTGCCTTTAGTTTTAAGGGCTGCTGGGCCTCCGTGGCGGGCCCTGCTATGCAGGCGGAGAAGCGGCCGACTTCGGTTTGCTTGAGTGGCGGAATGGTCGCTTCACAAACCGGCATGCGTTGCGGACAGCGGGGCGCAAACGGGCACCCTGGAGGCATGTTTGCCTGCTCCGGCACCTGCCCCTCGATGGAAATGAGCCGTCGCAACGCGCCTCCGAAAGGCGGCAAGGCCGCAAGGAGTCCCTGCGTATAGGGATGCCGCGGACTAGCAAAGATCGAGTCTGACGGCGCTGTCTCGACGACGCGGCCGCCATACATCACTATGATGCGCTCGCAGGTTTCGGAAACGACGCCGAGATCGTGGCTGATGAGAACAAGAGCCATGCCCGTCTCGCGCCGAATGGTGGTCAAGAGGTCCACTATCTGGGCCTGGATTGTCGCGTCGAGCGCGGTGGTCGGCTCGTCGGCAACCAGGACGTCCGGCTTTCCGGCGAGCGCCGTGGCGATCATGACCCGCTGGTTCTGACCGCCGGACAGTTCATGGGGAAAAGCGTCGAAGCGACGTCCCGCGTCCGGCAGGCCAACGAGCTCGAAAAGACGTTTTGTCTCGCCCCGGATGTTCGAGCCCGACACCCCCTGATGTCGCGCGAGAACTTCGCCAACCTGCCGACCAATTCGGATGACAGGATTGAGCGCGCTGGACGGGTCCTGGAAGATCATCGCCACGCGTCCGCCCCTGATCCGGTCGAGCCGCATCGCTGATGCGCCACGTAGTTCTTCCCCTTCCAGCCGAATGCTTCCCGACACGGTAGCCGTGCGAGGCAGCAACCCGAGCGCAGCAAGCCAGGTAACCGACTTGCCGCTACCTGACTCGCCTACAATACCGATTGACTCGCCCCGTGCGACCGTGAGATCGACTCCCCTAATTACCTGGACGCCGCTGAAGTCGACGGAGAGGCCTTCGATCGTGAGCAACGGTTGCGACGACGAAGCCGCCGGCAAAGCGGATGCTGGTGCAGTGCCGGCGAGATTTCCCATCGCCGTCCCTCCTCGCGTGGTCATCAGTTTTGCGTATAGGCGGCGTTGAACGGACCGAAGTTCAGGTCAAGTGTCTGCCCCGGGACCCAGGCGATATCCTTTCGCTTGCCATAGAACTGACCGGAACCGTGGAGGATCACGCAAGGAGGATCTTCCCGGTCGACGATGTCGAGCATCCGGCGGATGATCGACCGGCGTGCCTGCGGATCGGCGGTTTCCTTCAGCTTTTCGCCAAGTCCGAAATATTCTTCGTTGCTCCAGATACCCTCTTTGACGTTCGCCCCAGATGGTCCGAAGACGCGCCAAGCGTGGCCGAGCGGGTCGGGGAAGGTGGCGGTGTTCGAACTGTCGTAGATCGCGTTGATCGGCTTGCTTTCGATCTGGGCGAAGTTCTCCATCATCTGAAGCTCGACATTGATGCCGACCGCTCGCCACATCTCGACCATTATCTGCGCGCCAGAGACCTGGTTGGGATAATAGTTGTTGAGCAATCGGTAGGTGATTGTTTCACCATTGTAGCCGCTCTCGCGTAGGAGTTGACGCGCCAAATCGGGGTCGTGTGCGAGACCGGGGAAGTCCTCGATATACGCATCGCCGAAGCTGGGGAGTTGGTAGCCGTTGGGAATGAGTAGCATATCATGCCAGAGCGCCCGGACGATGGCCTCTCGGTCGATCGCGAGGCTGAGGGCGCGGCGCACGCCTTCCTTGCCGAGGATCGGACCGGTCGTATCGATATTCAGCGCCCGGATATTCTGAACGGGGCCGCCGGAAACTTCGAGCTCGGGGTGCTTCTCGATTTCCGAGAACATGTCGGGAGAGAGATCCGTGATTAAGTCCACTTCGCCAGCCATGAGCGCGTTCGCCCGTGAAGCCAGTTCCGGGATGATCCTGAAATGAATCCCTTCTAAGGGCGGCAGCCCACCCCAGTAGGCATCGTGCGCGGCCAGAACGACTTCGACATCGAGAGATTGGCTGACGATCCGATACGGTCCTGTTCCGACCGGCGCAGCCGTCCAGGCATCCCAGGAACCTGCCGCTCCGAAGCACGCTTGCTGACGATTTCCGAGCCCCACGAGGCCAGCCGTTTCTCGAGCAATGCATCATCGCCTTTGGCATGAACGATGACGGTGTGGCTGTCGACGATGTCGACCTTGTCGATGGTGTCCAGAGTCTCCATGGCAGTGACCTTTCCTGCCATGTCTGGGCCAAGCAGGTGCTCAGGACTCAAAGTGAAGGCGACATCCTCTGCGGTGAACTCACCGTCATCATGGAACTTCACACCCTTTCGCAGGAAAAGACGAACTGACTTGGCGTTCACACGTTCCCAACGCTCCGCAAGGGCCGGACGTAACCTCATAGCGGGCGTCTGGTCGAAGGCGAGCAGTGTGTCGAACATCTGCGGTGCTATGCGCCGCGTCGCGGTGTGAGCATACAAAACAGGCTCGACGGCGGGCGGGAAGCCGGACATGCCGATTCTAAGGGTGCGGCGAGCGGCGCCCTGGGCCTTCGCTGAAGGTACCCCGGTCATTCCCAGAAGACTGCTGGCCGCCCCGGCTACCAATAGATTACGTCGCGTTATCGAAAACATGTGCGTACTTGGCTCCTGTGTAGCTTCGCGAAGCAACGACATCGCTTCGGGCTGGGGGATTTCTTTTCTACGTCCATGAGCACTTCTCGGTGCCAGGCGAGAACAAGCGGGATTACTCACCTCATGTGCTACAACAGCATGACAATCATCGAATAATGCGATAACAAACCCGCGCTTTTGGATGAATTCAGGAGGCGGCTACAATCGGTCATGGCAGACGATAAAGATCTTTCGCTCAACGCTGTTCGGGCTTTCGTGCAGGTCGCACGCGACAAGACCGTCACCCGGGCCTCGAAGACGCTTGGCATCACCCAGAGCTCGGTGAGCCGCCACATCGCGGTGCTGGAGGAGTATTTCGGCGCCAAGCTGCTCGAACGGCGCGGGCGTCAAAGCCAGCTCACGGATTTCGGGCGGCTGTTCGCCGATGCCGTCGCCGAACCTCTCGAGACGATCCTCTTCACGGCAAGGCGGATGCGCCGCCGCGGTGACAGGAAGGATGCCAACCGGCTCGTCATCAGAACCTCGCTCTCGACCTTCGCCTATACGCTGCTCATTCCGAACTTGAGCGACTTCTCGAAGGAAATGGGCGGCGTCACGGTCGACGTCATCAGCACCCTGTCGGCCCCTGCCTCGGACGACAGTTTCGACGTGCTCCTGACCCGGGACCTGACAGTAAGCGAACCGGCGGATCGCTGGGATTTCTATGACGAGCACCTCGTCTGCGTCGGATCGCCAAACTGTGTCGCCGGCCGCGGGCTCGAAGCGCTGCGCACCACACCGGTGATTGCAGTCACCTCGCGGCCGGACATCCTACCGATCTGGCTTCGCGGCATGGACCTGAAGACGTCGGATATTCTTTCGGGGGCGCGCTACGACCACCACTATCTGGCCCTCCCGGCGGTAACGACCGGCCAGACCCTGCTGGTAACACCCTATATCATCGTAGCGGACCTGATCAGGCAGTGCCTTCTGGACGTGCTTCCCGGCTCGCGGGCACCGAGCGGCATGCAATATCGGGCCTATGCGGTCGATCGCAGCGGCAATCCGGATCTCGCCCGAGCCTTCTGCCGCTGGCTCACTAGGCTCTGCCGGAAAAAGACCGAAGAGGAGAGCACCGGGAAATAAATGCTGGCCGCGATGATGCATCGCAGAACGCGATCCTTTTGGCCGCGTTTCGCGATGCCACAACTAGCGAGCTAAGGGCGCCCCATCTAGCTCTGGGCATAACTCCCTGCTTTGAGGAAAGTCCATTGCCCTTACTCGCCAAAAGACTGCAGGCCGTCCGCCCATCCCAGACAAAGGCCATGACTGCCAAGGCGAGTGACTTGCGCGAACAAGGTGTCGATATCGTCACGCTGAGCCAGGGCGAACCGGACTTCGACACGCCAGAGGCCGTCCAGCAAGCCGGCATTGCCGCCATTCGCAATGGCAAGACGCGATATACCCCGGTTGCCGGCGTCAAGCCTCTGCGCGAGGCGATCCGAGAGAAGCTCTTACGCGACAACGGGTCCGATTACGAGATCGATCAGATCACCGTCGGGTGTGGCGCCAAGCAGATCGTTTTCAACGGTCTCTTCGCCAGCCTCGACGCGGGGGATGAGGTCGTCATCCCCACACCCTGCTGGGTCTCCTATCCGGACATGGTGCTGCTTGCCGGCGGCAAACCGGTGCTCGTCCCCTGCCCTGAGGAGTCGGGTTTCAAGCTGAAGCCGGAGGATCTGGAGGCGACGGTCACGCCGCGCACCAAATGGTTGATGCTGAACTCGCCGAACAATCCGACCGGCGCGGTCTACTCCAGGGCCGATCTGGCCGCCCTGGCCGAGGTCCTACGCCGACACAGCCATGTCCACGTCCTTTCGGACGATATCTATGAAAAGCTCGTCTATGACGTGCCCTTCGTGACGATGGCCGAGGCCGCGCCGGACCTCATTGAAAGGGTGCTGACGGTCAACGGCGTATCGAAGTCCAGCGCCATGACCGGCTGGCGCCTTGGCTACGGGGCTGGTCCGAAAGACCTCATCAAGGCGATGAACATGATCGAGGGCCAGACCTCGTCGCATACAAGTTCCATCTCGCAATATGCCGCGATTGAGGCAATTGCCGGCAACCAGGATCACATCGCCGAGTTCGTGTCCGCCTTCCGAAAGCGTCGCGATCTCGTCCTCGAGCAGATCAATCTGGCCGAGGGCCTGAGCTGCCGCGTGCCCGACGGCGCCTTCTATGTTTTCGTCTCCTGCGCCGGCGTCATTGGCAAGGTGACCGCCACGGGCAAGGTGATCGAGAGCGACATGGACTTCGCCATGTATCTGCTGGGGCAGTTCGGTGTCGCCGTGGTGCCCGGCAGCGGCTTCATGGCCTCACCCTATATTCGCATTTCCTATGCCGCATCAGAGGACGAGTTGAAGCGCGCCTGCGGCCGCATTCTCGCCGCCTGCACCGCCCTGTCCACTAAGCGAGAAGACGTATGAGCAAAGCGAAGCAACTGCGTGACCGCATGGCCGAACGCGGCCTCGTCCGGATCATGGCCGCCCATAGCCCGCTTTCGGCCGTCCTGGCCGAGGAAGCCGGTTTCGACGGGATCTGGGCCTCAGGCTTCGAGCTCTCCGCCCTTTACGGTCTGCCGGACATGAGCCTCATCTCGATGACGCAGCACCTTGACATGCTGCGGGCGATCGCTGGCCGGTCGTCGCTGCCGATTGTCGCCGATATCGACACCGGCTACGGCAATGCGATCAATGTCATCCATGCAATCTCCGAATATGAACGCGCCGGCGCCTCGGCGGTTGTCATCGAGGACAAGACCTTCCCGAAGGTCACCAGCCTCGCCGCCGGCGGCCGCCAGCAACTACTTCGGGTCGAGGAGTTTCAGGGCAAGATCGAGGCCGCCATCAGCACCCGCACCGACCCTAACTTCCTCGTCATCGCCCGGACAGAAGCGCTGATCGCCGGTCTCGGCGAAGAGGAGGCCCTGAAGCGCGCAGCAGCCTATGAAGCGGCCGGCGCCGACATGATCCTCATCCACTCGAAACAGAAGGCGCCGGACGAAGTTGAAAGCTTCGTGCGTGCCTGGAGCGGCAAGGCGCCAATCGTGATCGTGCCGACGGCGTATCCGGAGATGAACGAGGAACGTATCAACGCGCTCGGCAGGATCGCGATCGTGATCTATGGCAACCACGCGATCCGCGCTTCGGTCACGGCGATGAAGGATGTCTTCGCGCGCATCCTCAAGGATCGCGGCATCCACAACGTCAACCGAGACATCGTTTCCGTCGAGGAGGTGTTCCGTTTGCAAAGGATGGATCAGGTCAAAGTCGACGAGGAACGCTTTCTGGAGTAACGGCCGACCGAACATTGTATCTGACTCTGACCAGTGGATGAGCTATCGCGATGACGAAGCGAGAAATTTGCCGGCTGCCGGAAGTCGTCCAAGCCGACATTGGCGCGATGAGGCCGCACGGCTGATCGCTGTCGAGGTGGAACGCATCCGGCGAGGTGGGAACGTGCCGATGACACGAGAGACATTGGATGTGGCGGAAAGGCTGGCTGGCCACGTACTTGTGGCAGTTTCGTCGCTTCCTTAGGAACACCAGTGCGCAGGCGCGTCGCTGCTTGGTCAAGATAGACGGTGTTCCAATGAACGATGGCGCTGACGACGGGATTGAGACCGGAAGCGCGGAATGCCTTGGCTCTAGAATGTCCCGTTGCACTTAGTCGGTGGATGCCGTTTCAACGAGTTGTGTGTGTCGAGTTCTGCAAAAATGGCGTGGCATTCAGCGGTGACGTTGGCGTGTCCGCCGCGCAGCCCCCGTGTTTAGCGGAGCGGCGGACATGGCGGCCGCGTCTCAGGCGGCCAGTGCCCTCAGGTTCTCCTTCTTGTGCTCGCGCAGATGATCCATGTTGAGGTAGCGGGTCGCCTCGAGCCAGTTCTCGTGGATCTCCACCGCCAGTGCCCGAACCAGCCGCAGACAGCTCTGCGGGTTGGGGAAGATGCGGACGACCAGGGTGCGCCGCTTGATCTCCTGGTTCAGCCGCTCCAGCATGTTCGTCGACTTCATGTGCTTGTGATGCGCCAGCGGCAGCCGATAGAAGCTCAGCGTCTCCTCGATGTTGTTCTCCACCCAATCCACCAGGTATTTGGCCTGCCATTTGGCGATCCACTGCGCCAGGTCGCGCTTGACCTCGGCTAGGTCGCGCCGGTCATAGAACCATCTGAGGTTCCATCAGACAATCGTCGTCGACCTTGCGCGGCACATAATCGAGCGCGTTTCTGAGGAAGTGCACGTAACAGCGCTGCCAGACATGCCTCAGGCAGGACTTCGCGGATCGCTGCCCTGAGCGCCGGATGGTCGTCGGAGACGACGAACTCGACGCCGGCGAGCCCGCGCTGCTTGAGCCCTGCCACGAACGCGCGCCAGCTCGAATGGCTTTCACGGTTGGCCAGCTCGACACCGAGCACCTGGCGCCGGCCCTCCCAGTCGACCCCGATCGCCTCCGTCATCTCGGCTTCCAAAGCCTCCTGCACCACAGTCTGCAAACGCTGCGGAAGCCGTCCTCATCCGACAACAGCAACGCTTTCAGCTCGCCTCTGCTCAGTCTAACTTCTCGCTTGGTCATGGCACTCCCCTACTACGGGAATCGGTGATCGAACGTCACCAGCGTGCCATGGCCGCCCCTCGCCTCAGAGCAAGGGCTGTTCTCTCTCCAAAGCTTTTGCAGAACCTTAGGACACTATCCGCGTGGGCGGACTGGCTCGACCATTCGGTGTCGGCGAAGTCGCTGATCAAGGCCCTTCCCCCCGGCACACTGCAGGTAGGGCAAGTCGGGTGACTTGAAACGAATCGGCGCTGGATGTCGATCAAGGGATGGGTCAGGAAGCGCACCACCTGCCGGGCTGGCTTGTCCTGACGCTCGCCTTGGTACGAGACCTGGCGCAGGAGATTGTCTTCTGTCCAGGTGAGATAGGTGACCTCGACCACCACTTCAGGCCTGACCAATGCACGCGCGACAGCTCAAGCGGCGAGCCGAACCGGCTCTCGCGCGGCGGCGGAACGTCGAGGGGCATTCGAGCTGTCTGAAGTGGCGCAAGCCGGCGAGCCAATCGCTTGAGCTCTGCAACCGTGATGCCCGTGCCGGCGCGGCCCGCATACAACAGACGACCATCATCGGTGTAGTAGCCGAGAAGCAGCGAGCCGATATGCGGCCGGCTTCCAGTCGGATCGGTCCAGCCGACGACGATGAATTCCTCTCTGTTGAGACACTTTGACTTGACCCATAGGCCGCGTTGCCGGATGCATAGGCGCTGTCGATGCGCTTTGAGATAGCGCCCTCGAGTGCAAGCCTGCAGGCGTGCTTGCGGAACACAGGCCCGTCGCCGATCACGTGATCGCTGAAGCGCAGGCCGGGCATGTCGGTCGAAAACAGGCCTTCCAGTCGCGCCTTGCTGCTAACGTCTCGGCAAACAGGCCGCTTTATCTTGCCCAAGGGGTGGCCGATGAAGGGTCGACAAGACTGCGCGGCTGCAGCTCAAGAGGCGGGTGAGGAAGCCGGCGTAGTGGTACTTTGCATGAGCAATCCGTTGGCAGCTTCCATTATTGGAAGCGATTGAAGGACACGTTTGTCCCGGCAACTGTTGAAGTATACCCGCTTTATGTGCAGCAAGAGCTGGATGAATGGAAGGAGTGGAAGTATCGAAGACGGGGCTGGCTTAAGCCCCATCAAGCAGAACTCCTGGTCGACGAACCTGAGTTGGCTGACCTACTGGGATCTATAGCGCCTGAACTAGCTTGTTTCTGAACGCTAGGATAAAACATGCTCAATTACCTGGCTCACCCGCATCGCTCTCAACGAGGCGCTCCGGCGAGCGCGAAAGCGTCGGCCTTCCGCTGAACTGGCGGAACTTAATGATGGAGGCTCGGTGATTCTGTCGCAAACGGAATGGCAGCCATATCTGGCACGAAGCCCTCTCTTTTTCGGGGAGCGCGCTTGTATGTTCAAAGGCTGTCATTTCGACCGATCAGTGATCTTGCTGTGCCTGCGCTGGTATCTGGCCTACAATCTCGGCCTGCGCGTCCGGAGGAGATGATGGCCGAACGCGGCCTGAACGTCGACCATTCGACTGTGCACCGCTGGGTCGTCCACTTCTCGCCCCAGCTTCTGGAGCGCTTCAACGGGCAAGCGCGCCGTCACCGGCAAGTGGCACATGGACGAGACATACATCAAGATACCCGGCCAATGGATGTATCTATCGTGCCGTCGACGGCGTCGGCGACACGGTCGAGTTCTTCTTCAGCGAACACCGCGACCTGCCGGCAGCCAAGCGCTTCTTCCGGAAGGCCCTGGAGCGCCACGGCAGACCGGATCGCATCGTCATCGACGGCAGCCCGACCAATCATGAGGCGATCATTTCCTGCGACGCCGAACACCGTCTGCGGAATCGATCGCGACGAGCGCTGAAGCCGATCCGCATCCGCAAGAGCAAGTACCTCAACAATTGGATCGAGCAGGACCATCGGCGCATCAATCGCCGCTCGTCTAGGCAGCGGTCTTGATCTCGGCCATGACGCCGACGATGTCGTTCACCACCGTCTCGACCAGCTTCTGGTCGTCGCCCTCGGCCATAACCCGAATCAGGGGCTCGGTGCCGGAAGGCCGGATCACTAGGCGGCCGGACTTGCCGAGCCGGTTGCGGGCATCCTCGATCGCGGCCTTGACGGGTGCCGTCTCCAGGGGCTCGCCGCTGGAAAAGCGCACATTCTTCAGGAGCTGCGGCACCGGCTCGAACTTTTTGCAGATCTCGCTGACCGGCTTGTTCTGGCGCTTGATGCAGGCCAGCACCTGCAGCGCCGAGACCAGCCCATCGCCGGTGGTGGAGAAATCAGACAGCACGATATGGCCGGACTGCTCGCCGCCGACATTCAGCCCATGCGCGCGCATGTGCTCGACCACGTAACGGTCGCCGACCTGGGTTCGGTGAAGTTGCAGGCCGGCTTCACCGAGGAAGCGTTCGAGGCCAAGATTGGACATGACGGTGGCGACGACGCCGCCGCCTGCCAGGCGGCCGCTCTGATGCCAGGATTCGGCGATCAGCGCCATGATCTGGTCGCCGTCGACGACAGCGCCGTTCTCGTCGACGATGACCACGCGGTCGGCGTCGCCATCGAGCGCTATGCCGATGTCGGCGCGCACTTCATGAACCTTCTTGGAGAGGCCCACCGGGTGCGTCGAACCGCATTCCTCGTTGATGTTGAAGCCGTTCGGCTCGTTGTTGATGGTGATGACCTCGGCGCCGAGTTCCCAAAGCGCTGCCGGCGCCACCTTGTAGGCGGCGCCGTTGGCGCAATCGACCACGATGCGCAGGCCCGCCAGCGACATGGACCGCGGCAGAGTGCGCTTGGCGAATTCGATATAGCGGTCGTGCACGCCGTCCACGCGCTTGGCGCGCCCGAGCCCATCCGCGTCGGCCAGCGAAATGTCGACATCCTGGTCGAGCAGCGCCTCGATGCGCATCTCGATCTCGTCCGACAGCTTGTAGCCGTCGGGGCCGAACAGCTTGATACCGTTATCGTAATAGGGGTTGTGCGAGGCCGAGATCACCACGCCGATATCGGCGCGCAGCGACCGCGCCAGCATGGCGACCGCCGGCGTCGGAATCGGCCCCAGCAGGAACACATCCATGCCGGCGGCACAGAAGCCCGCGACCAGCGCGTTCTCGATCATATAGCCCGACAGCCGCGTATCCTTGCCGAGCACGACGCGATGGCGATGGTGGCCGCGCTGGAACGACAGGCCGGCAGCCATGCCGACCTTCATCGCAACCTCGGCGGTCATCGGAAATTTGTTGGCCCCTCCCCGGATCCCGTCCGTTCCGAAATATCGTCTCGTCATCTTACTCGACGTGCCCATATATGATTCACCCAAGTGTCGCCTCGTGGACATTCCCACAGGCAGCCAGTGTCCGAGTGACTGGCCGCTTGCCACTCCGCATCTTCTTTGCAGAATACCATGATCGTCAGGACGAAAGGTGTCCTTAGCTCACAATCTGGGGTGAGGACAAGAGCTGTACAAAATCTTGCGCTAAGCCCGAACGGATCGTGAAACTCATGCGGCTCGCCGGGTTGGGGTCGGTAGCCTAAAGGTTCGAAAGCCTTCGGGCATCTGATGCTCGGTGTCCCAGGTGTAGATGCCTGTCAGGTTGATATGTTCCCAACTCAGCGGCGAGATATGCTTCAACAGCGTATCTGGAATGTTTCGCCCTGGCCTGCCGGCCATCTCCCCCTCAAGGAGGGAGATTGGCAGCTTCGCCGCTGCGCCCATCTCTGCAACATATGCCGGTGCTGCCGAGCAGGCTGATGGAATCGACCTCAGCCGCGATCAGCCGGCTGACCAGTTTCCGTAGCGCGTCAACGTCGACTCGGCCGGAACGATCGGCGGGGGTGATCGGAAAAGCAGACAGGCCGTTCGCGAAAAATCATGGTTCAATTCCTCGATCGGTGGGGGCGAAACCCGGCCAGTAGTGGCCGTCAGGCGTCGGCCGCTTGCCAAAGATGGCCTGACCGACGCGCACGACAGTGGCGCCTTCCTCGATGGCTTCCTCGAAGTCTCCGGTCATACCCATGGAGAGCCCGGTGAGCGCGGCGTTGTGCTTCACGGCTTTGTCCCGCAGTCGGCGCAGCAGAATGAAGCAAGGCCGCACCCTGGCCATGTCGGAGGAAAACAGCGCAAGTGTCATCAACCCGCATGGCCGGAGACGGGGAAACTGATCGAGGGTCTCCACGAAGGGCAGCAGTGCGTTCGGATGGAGGCCGAACTTGCTGTCCTCGCCAGACGTGTTGACCTGCACATAGAAGTCGAGGAAGCGATCTTCGCGGTCCAGCCTCGTGTTCAGAAGGTCGGCGAGCCGCAGGCTGTCGAGCGCATGAAACTCACGCGCGAAGCGGGTCAGATATTTGGCCTTGTTGGTCTGCAGATGTCCGACGATGCTCCAGTCGATGGCGAGATCGTGAAGCGCCTCGCTCTTTGTCATTGCCTCCTGGATCTTGTTCTCGCCGAAGGTGCTGATGCCGACGTCGAAGGCATATCGCAGGATATGGGCCGGCACCGTCTTGGTGATCGGCAGCAACCGCACGGAGGCACGGTCGCGCCCGGCCCGCGCGCAAGCAAGCGTGATGCGCTCTTCAACCGACGCCAGATTGGTGCGGAAGCTGGTAAGGGGATCAGGCCCGAAGCGTTCGACGTCCTCGGGCGAAAGCGCCGGATTGTTCGTGCCCATTGTGATCTGCCCCTGTCGTAGACAAGCTCGTTGGCCTTGAGCCACGTGTAGCCGACGCCACTAAGAAACACGAGGCTCTTGTCGGGCGCTGCATAGATGGTCCGATCCGCCGCCGTAGCGACGGCAGACAATGTGTAGACGGTGGCGAAAGCAAGAATTGCAACTGATGATGTGCAGCGATTCATGGGGCGGCCTCCTTGGCCCCCCAGGGATCGGGATAGCCCGTTTGTGATTTTCCGTTAAACGTCGGCGGCTCTCAGCGCCTGTACGCGGGGAGTTGTTTGTCGCGTCGACCATTCCTGGGCATTGGTGCAAAGACGTTGAAATCCGATGCGATGTCGAGGACGGCTTTGGTCGTTGCCCTTTGTCTGGTGCGCACCGCGCTCGTTGCCCGTTCTACATGGGTAGCGGTGGGATGCCTTGAGCTGGATCAGTTTTAGGGCGAACGGCCTGGTTGAATTCCGGCTCGCGACCCCGTTGCGGGGCCAATTGCAGTGACGTCGGCAAACGAGCCACCCCCCGGCCCTGCCGGTCATGCGTTCGCTGACCCCAATTCCCGAAGCTCGTCGAGCATGGCGACGTCGAGCCGGCTGGGGCAATCTGCCACGCGCCCTTGCTCCTCGGCGTGTTGCCTGCGCCGTTTCGGACCAGAGGCCGCGATAGCACCGGCGCAATTAACCAGCGGTGTTGCGCCACCCAACTCTTGTACCACGCCTTGTGACCCGGTCCGGATTGCACCAGACGGAGTTTGCAATGCGTTTTTCGACTCGGCTCACCCCTCGTATCGTAAGCTTCTGTGTCCTTGCACGTTCGGGCACCGCCTCAGCAGCGCGCTTTGTGTCCCGCGTCCAATCGTCGACGACAGTGAGGATGTGGAACGTCGGAGACGAAGTCGAGCGATCACCACTGCTTAAGACTCGGCGGCACCAGCATCGGCACGGCGGCGGACGGTCAGCTTCTCGCGATAGAACCGAAGAGCTCTTGTGGCATCTCGTCGCCCATTCCCACACATTCGCGACGGAGGCGGCGAAAGCCGAGATTTGTCTACACGCGAACATGCCCGCTCTCTACGACAACAGCCAAGCATTGCGAGCAGCGCGGAGCCGTGACGAACGACCTTCCAGTCGGCTTATCTCTCCTCGGAAGTGTCGGCAATGTGGCCGCCGGCCTGCCGCCGCCACAGGCGGGCATAAAGGCCGTCGCTTTTGAGTAGCTCCGAGGGGGAGCCCTCCTCGACGATGCGCCCTTTGTCGAGCACGACAATCCTGTCCATGCTGGCAATCGTCGACAGGCGGTGGGCAATCGCGATCACCGTCTTGCCCTCCATGAGAAGCTCGAGTTTTCCTTGGACCGCCGCCTCGGCTTCACTGTCCAGGGCGGAAGTCGCCTCGTCCAGAAGGAGGATTGGCGCGTCCTTAAGCAGGACCCGAGCGATGGCGACCCGCTGACGCTGGCCGCCGGAAAGCTTCACCCCGCGGTCGCCGACGAAAGCATCGTAGCCGGTGCGGTTTTCGCTGTCCTTGAGATCTGCCACGAAGCCGTCCGCATCGGCCAGCATTGCGGCGCGTTCGACCTCCTCCGGCGAGGCATCCGGCCGGCCGTAACGGATATTGTCCCCGACAGAGCGATGGAGCAACGAGACATCCTGGGCAACGACCCCGATATTCTCACGCAGGCTTGCCTGCGTTACGGAACGGATATCCTGGCCGTCGACGACGATTGCGCCATCGTTTACGTCGAAGAACCGCAGAAGCAGGCTGACAAGCGTTGACTTGCCGGACCCCGACATGCCGACGAGCCCGACCTTCTCGCCGGCGCGGACCCTGAGCGATAGATTCTCGATTACCCCTTTTCCTTGCCGGTATTCGAACCTGACATCCCTGAACTCGACCGTGCCGCCGACCACGGCCAGCGGCCTGGCTCCGGGGGCGTCGATTACCGTTGGAGGCGTGGTGATGACCGGCATCGCGTCGCGTATCGTGCCCACAGCCTGGAATATCTGCTGCCCTAGCTGGAGAAAGGCCAGGGAGTTGGCGCTGAGCCGCTGAATGATTGCTATTGAAGCAACAAACTGGCCGGTGGTGACAAAACCGCCCACGAGTCCCCACAGACCCACGGCGATGTTGGTGAGCGAAAGAACAACGTTCAGCAAGAAGACGCTGGTGTCGGTTGTTAGGTGAATGCGCCGTTCAAGGTGCTGCGTCTCAATGGCATCTCCCATGATGGTGCGCATTGCGCCCGCCTCGCTGTCTTCGGCCGCAAACAGCTTGACCAGATGGATGTTGCTATAGAGGTCGGTCCGGGCGCCGATGACGAGGCTGTGCGCGCGGGCAGAGTGGCGGGACCGGAGGGAAAAATGAGGCACTGCCGCAACCGCGACAGCGACGTTCGCCACGATCCAAAACAGAACCGGAAGCGCCAGCGGCCAGGACAGCATGGCAAGCAGCGAAAGCGAACCGAGAAACTGCACGAGAAAATACGGTATGCTGTAAGACGCTACGACGATCTGCTGCTGCACCGCGGAGGCGAGTTGCGAAATGCGCGACGCCACCTGGCCGGCGAAGAGATCGTGGAAGAAAGCAAGGTCCTGACGTTCGACCGCCTTGTAGCCCTGCCATTGCATAGCCGCGGGCATGCATACGGACACTGCCTGGGAATCCAACGTTTTGGCGAAGAACCTCAGCAGCGGTTGCACGGGGAACGTTAGCAGCCCGAGGCACGTAAGCGTAGGCCAAGCTTCCTCAAGGAAAACCGCCGCACCGTTCGTGCTCACCCCGTCCACAATGATAGACATGCCCCAGATTACCGCGAGGTTGATTCCCTCGACCGCCATCATGAAGACGGCGATGGCCCCCAGCACGCCGCGGAACATGCGTGCGAAATGCAAAAGCAGCGCAAACGGACCTGTTGCCGGCAACGGCGCGTAGGGGATATCCAGCGGGCGGATAAGCGTCTCAAAGTAGCGATAGATGCAATGCAAAGGCGACATGACGGGTCAAACCGGCTGATCGGAAGAATGGGTGCGGCGCATCGGAGGAGTGCGACCGCGCTCGCGCCACCTGAACGGCCAAGCGCGCGTTCCTCGTCCACACACAATGCGTTCCTGGCGCGCTTCGAGCGGACCACGCAAGGCTAAGGGGCGCATTTGAATGTACATGCGCGCTGTGGCCACGTTCGAGAGCTGCATAGGGTCGCCCTGGTAGTGCTGGTGGACGGCTTGGCTGAAGGAGGCGCGATCTACGAGGAGGCGCCGCGGCTGGCTAGAGCGGTCCAGCTCACAGTTGTGGCTGGGTTTCATCGTCCTGTTCTGGCCGTCTAATTGCGGGCATCGAGCACGCTCCTGGTCGATTTCTCGGTCCTCCACGACGCCCTGCCGACGTCTCACTTACGAGATCAAAGCAATTTGCGTGCCGGATTCGCGCTCCGTTTCGTTCCACCGCTTGCTCGCCAGCCGGTGCCTGGCTGTAACGGCCAGCGGGTGGGGCTCCGACATTCTTGTTCAGTTTCGGACACGCTCGGGAAGACCGAATGGAACCTCGAGCATGTAATCGTCGCACCCGAGCCGAATTTCATCCTCACCGGCTCCCGACCAGGGCGCTTGCTGAAAAGAGCGCTTGCCGCGCCAGCCATGGTTTCGCGGTAACCGCCGCAACCTTTTTCTGATATCGACCTGCGGGTTCACGGAAGAAGCCGATCCCGCGCGTCGCGCGATCGAGCGACTGCCGATCATCTGCGGGGAAGGGACATTCCCTCACGACCTGATCTTTGCATCGGACATTTCGGTCGAACGATTGCAGGAGCTACTCCATGACGGCGTTTAGAAGCCGGGGTCGCTAGGCTGTCGCTGAAGATCGACCACGTTGCGAAAGAGCGGCAGTTTCGCCAGATCGAACTCGTCGAAGGTCGGGCCGTCGTGCTTGCTCACCGCGCAACGCACCGGTCCGATATTCTCCTCCAGCACGAAGATGCCGGTCGCCTCGCCAGGGAGTTCAGCACCACTGCACTGATGCGATTGCAGTTAAAATGAAGAATCCGAGCTACGCCATTCTCGCAATAAACTGCCAAACCTGACTGAACGACTGCGTTCTCACTATTAACTGCCAAGCGACACTTCGTGGATTTCGCGCCGGAAGGCTTCCGAGCCGAGATAGCGGTGAGAAAAATGGTCTTGATTGCCTTGCCGAGTTGGGCCAGCGCCCTGTAGCTTGGGCGCTGCACGCTCGCCCGCGCAAAGCGGCGCAGGATCGATTTCGCATCGGCCGTGCGGTGCTGCAGGGCCGCCGCATATTTGATCAACTCGTCATACTGCTGCTCGATGAGGTTCCAGTCGATCGCCCGTGTCAAGATCGGCAGAAGGCTCGCGCGCCATTTCGGTGTCGGGCACGCCGCACTTCATCGGCAAGAGAACGGGCGACGGTTCCGGCCACGGTCGCCAACCATCTGGTGGCGCACCGCGACGGTCCGGCTCTTATGCCAGGGGCGAACTGGGGAGCACATGCGCCCCCTGCCATGACGCACGCATCCAGAAGGAAGAGGTGAGAGGTTACGCGAACGGGTGTGATGGAGTGGGAGGCGCATCGCGTTCGACCATCCGTGGAATCGGCAGCCTTGATTAAGGTCTGCGACGTCTGACCAAGGCCATCCATGGCGGAGTGCTCTCGCTGAGGTTAAAGGCAGCCTCTTCGGCTTCGTACCGGGTCAGCCCGGTGAGCGGCCGACCGTATCTCTCGGCGGGAAGCCCTGTCAGGCTATCGATCACAGACCACAGCCCTGGTTCCGACGGCAGAATCTTGTAGCGCCTCATCGAGCCCTCGCTTGCTAGAAGCACAGAGAACTCCCGCTTTACCGCAAAGTTCCGCAGTGCAGCATCAAAATGTTGCGACGCACTATGAGGGATGCAGTTCATATGACGGGCGGGGTCCTTTTGGCGCGCTGCCCGGCTGCCGGGTGCTAGTCGCCGGCCCGGCCGGCCTTGATAGGGCAGCTCTGGGCTTCGACGTGTCACGCAGCTCGGCGTTCCGGCTCGAGCGGCACGGCGAGCTCGTGTATGCGCGCATCGGGGCAAACCCGCCGGGCGATATCGCAAAGATGCTGGTGATGCGTCAGATAGATCTGACTGACCCCTTGTTTTTGCTCCACCTTTCTTAAGCCCGCTGCAGTTGTCGGACCGGCTCTGGTCCTGCCGGCTGGGGCCATGAATGCACCTCAGACGCCACTGCCATGAAAGCCTGAAGTGCCGCGGAGAGATACTCGTCTCTCCGCGTCACAAAAACAGTCGGCGCCGACCGCAGATTGTCAGGTAGCTGGTGTATGATGACCTGTCCGTCGGCTGCCGCATCCTGAACGACCCCCCGAGGTAGCATGGCCATCCCTACCCCGGCGGCGACGCAGCCGATGATCCCGTCCATTGTTCCGAGTTCCATCCAGCGGACATGCGTTACCCCACACACCGCCAGGAACATGTCCATGCGCCGGCGATAGGAACAGCCCGATCGAAAAGCGAGGACTTTCAGAGCCGGCGATGCGGCCAAGGCCTTCAGATCCGAAAGCTCGCGAAACCGCGGCGAGGAGATCACAACGAGCTCCTCTTCGACGATCGATAGGCTCTTCAGTTCGGGATGAGCGATGGGGCCGGAGACGAACGCGCCATCCAGTTTGCGTCCGACGACCTCGCTGACGAGCTGTTCCGTCGGGGCAGCCTCCACCAGTACGTCGACCTCTGGATATTCTGCAGCATAGCGGATCAGGATCGGCGGAAGGCGAAGCGCTGCAGTGGTCTCCATGGAGCCGATCCTGAGTAAACCGCACGGCGTACCGCGGTCTGTGACGACGCGCTTGGCTTCGTCCAGAAGCTCTCCGACGCGCTCGGCATAGGGAACGAGCTGAATGCCAGTGGCTGTCAGTGTAACCCCTCGCCTGGAGCGATGAAAAAGCGGAGCACCGATTTCCTCCTCAAGCGATTTTATTCTCGCGGTGACGTTGGATTGCACCGTGTTGAGCACACCGGCAGCCCCTCCGATACTGTTTGCTCTCACCACCGCCTGGAAAAACCTGAGGTCGGCGCTGTTCATCGGCCATCTCCTTTTCAGATGAAAAACATCTGATCTAATCGTTTGTCTTAAGTCAAGTGTCGCAATAGCGTCAAAGAAAAATTTCCGGGAACTTCCTCAAGCTGGGAGAAGTATTGATGACGATACGAACGCGTCTGACAGAATTTTTCGAAATCGAGCATCCCATCATCCTTGCCCCGATGACCCCGGCCGCGGGTGGCGCGCTTGCGTCCGCCGTCGCCGACGCCGGCGGTCTGGGCCTGTTGGGTGGGGGATATGCTGATCGTCAATGGTACGAAACAGAGTCGTCGCTGATTACCAATGAACGCGTTGGCTGCGGGTTCATCGCCTGGGCAGTCGAAGCCGACCTTGATCTGTTTGACCGCGCACTTGCGGAGCGTCCGTCCGCGATGATGCTTTCGTTTTCGGATCCGGCGAAGCTCGCGGCACGGGTCAAGCAGGCGGGTGTTCCGCTGATTTGCATGATCCACACACTCGAACATGCCCGGCGCGCAATCGACGTTGGCGCCGACGTTCTTATTGTTCAGGGGACCGAGGCCGGCGGCCATGGCCTGGTCGCGCGGTCAACCATGCCCTTCGTTCCCGCAGTCGTGGATCTGGTGGCAAAGATTTCGCCTTCTGTCATTGTCGTGGCGGCAGGCGGCATTGCCGACGGTAGGGGCCTGGCCGCTTCGCTGATGCTCGGAGCAGACGGGGTCCTGATGGGAACCAGGTTCTGGGCTACGCGCGAGTCGCTCATCCATCCGGCAGCCAAGGACAAGGTAGTCGCGGCCTCTGGCGACGAGACAATCCGGACTTCCGTCTACGATATCGTCCGTCAGAAGGCCTGGCCCGCTGGCTATACCGGCCGACTGCTCAAAAACGGCTTCATCGACAAGTGGCACGGGCGGGAAGAAGAGCTGCGCACGCTGCATTCCGAAGAATTGTCGAAGGTCGAGGCGGCATGGGCCTCCGGCGACTATGACACGGCCAACGTGACTGTCGGTGAGGCGGTGGGCCTCATCAACGATCTGCCGTCGGCGAAGGACATCGTTCGCCGAACGGTGCGCGAGGCAGGCGAAAGACTTGGGGTCTACGCATTCGATCAGCGCATCGCGAGCTGACTTACCACGGCCCTGAAGAGAGGGCCGACTGCTTTCAAAACATAAAAGGGGAACTGCAGCATGCAACAGCTACAGGAAAGGGGCGACTCCGTCCGCAAACCAGGTATCTGGACCGTCGTCCTTGCATCAAGCGCCGGCACGGTCATCGAATGGTACGACTTCTATCTTTACGGAAGTCTGGCGATTTTCTTCTCAACGCTCTTCTACCCTGCCAATGAACCGACGGCAGCTGTTCTGATCAGCGTCGCAACCTTTGCCACAGGCTTCCTCGTGCGCCCATTGGGAGCCCTGCTGTTCGGCAGCATCGGCGACCGCGTCGGACGCAAGAGCACGTTCTTGATGACGCTCCTTCTGATGGGCATTGCGACCGCGCTCGTCGGCGTCTTGCCAACCTTTGAGACCGCGGGATATTTCGCACCGATCGCTCTTGTGGTCCTTCGGCTGATCCAGGGATTGGCGATAGGCGGCGAATACGGCGGCGCCGCCGTTTACGTTGCAGAACACGCACCGGCGAACCGGCGCGGGTTCTTCACGAGCTTTATCCAGACAACGGCAACCGTCGGCTTTTTTCTGGCGATTGTCGTCGTGCTTACGTGTCGGCTGTCGCTCGGCGAAGAACTCTTCAAGCAATGGGGTTGGAGAATTCCGTTCCTGCTATCATCGGTTTTGATCGTGCTGTCCCTTTATCTGCGCCTCAAGCTGAGCGAATCCCCGGTCTTCGAGGAGCTTCGCAAAGGCGGGAAGACCGCAAAGAGCCCAATCCGTGAGAGTTTCGCCACCGGTGATGGCGTGCGTTATGCAGCCTTTGCACTGTTCGGGGCGACCGCCGGCCTGGGGTGCGTTTGGTATACAGGCCAGTTCTACGCACTGTATTTCTTGCAAAGCGTGCTGAAGCTTGACTTCCTGACAGCGAACATTTGCCTTGCTGCTGCTTTGGTGATCGGAACGCCCCTCATCGTTTTCTTCGGCGCCTTGTCCGACCGGATCGGCCGTCGCAAGTTGATTGTCACCGGTTTCATTCTGGCAGCCGTGTTCTATGTTCCAATCTATCAGGGCATCGCCGCCGCCGTCGCTGCCCAGAACTTCGTTTTGGTAACAGCGCTGATCGTCGCCCAACTCGTTTTCGTCGGATTGGTCTATGGCCCTATGGCAGCTTTCCTCGTCGAGCTCTTCCCGGCGAAATTGCGCTACACCTCGCTCTCGCTGCCCTATCACATCGGAACAGGCGTGTTTGGCGGCTTTGTTCCCCTCATCAACCTGTCGCTGGTTGCCTACACGGGCAACATCTATGCGGGCCTGGCCTATCCCATTGCGATCGCGATCATGAGCGCAGTCGTAAATGTTCTCTGGTTCCCCTGCGCGCTGGCTGGGGAGCCCGAGGCTGCCCCAACCGGCCTACCTGCGAGGACAATCTGAATCTTCACCGGGACGCCGAGTGCGCGTCCCCGCCCTCTTCCTATTTCCGAGGACGACCCATGCCGCTGATAAAAATTAACCTTCTGAAGGGCCGATCGCCTGGGGAGCAGGACAAGATCCTCGACTGCATCCATGAGGCGGTGGTCAGGGCTTTCCATGTACCGCCAGCCGATCGCTATCAAATCCTGATCCAACACGAGAGATCGCATGTGCGCGCGGAGGATACCGGTCTTGGTCTTTTTCGCAGCGACAGGCTGATCATTATCGAGGTGGTCTCGCGAGCGCGGTCAACTGACGACAAACAGGCCTTCTATCGTTTCGTTGCAACAGGGCTTTTGGATGTGTGTGCGATCGACCCTGCAGATGTTGTGGTCAGTATCGTAGAAAATGGTGACGCGGATTGGTCCTTCGGCCTTGGTCGAGCTCAATTCATAACCGGCGAACTTCGCGGAAATTAGGCATCGCGGCGGTGAGACACGTCAATGTCTAATGCCAGTCCGATACGGCCGCGCCATCAGCTTTGACCGGCCGCGCAAATTCAAACAACAAGGAGAGAGCAGCTATGAAACAGCTACACCGAACCGTTGCAGCGTCACTGGGAATGCTGATGACAACTTTTTTAGTTTCGGCGCAAGCCAAGGAGGCCACCATCAAGTTCCAAGTCGAAGGCCAGACAATCGTAGGCACGATGGTCACGCCGGATGATGTCGCGAATCCTCCCGTCATCCTGATGCTTCACGGTTTCACCGGCAGCCGCAACGAATGGAGTTCGGAGGCGGTGAAGGAAGGCCTGTTCGGGCGTGCCGCGCCGGTGCTCGCAAAGAATGGCATCGCTTCGCTTCGGATCGATTTTCGCGGCAGCGGCGCGAGCGACGGCAAATTCGAAGACATGACCGTCGAAACCGAGATAACGGACGCACAAGCGGCGCTCGACTTCCTATCGACGAATGACAGCGTCGACGGCAAACGTATTTCGTTGATGGGAATGAGCCTGGGCGGTGCGGTCACGACAGCAGTTGCCGGCCGGACGAAAACGCCTTTAAAGTCTGTCGTGCTCTGGAACCCCGGCATCAATCTTCCGGCAGCGTTCATCTCCATTTTTGGCGAGAAGCAGATGGCGGAAGCTGTGACAGCGGGCGATAAAGTCTATCCGGCCAAGCGCGTCGGAGATGGGAAGGAAATTCCCTTGAAAGGCCGCTTCTTCGAGAGCCTATACGCGGTGCAGCCTGCCGGCGAAATCTCGCGCTACAAGGGGCCGCTGTTCCTCGCGGTCGGCACGCGCGACAGCATCGTCTTTCCCCAACCCGTTCTCGCCAAGTCGTTGCTGGCTTATCACGACGGTCCGGAAGAACTGTGGGCTGAACCCGTTGATCATGGTTTCGGCGTTGAACAGAGTGCCAAGACCGTGGACAAGCTGATCTTAGCGACGGTCGCCTTTCTAAAGTCCAATGGCGAATAATTTGCGCGTCGAACGGCGCTCGCTCGGCCGCCAATGCCGCCGGAATTGGCGGCGTCTTAGCGAAAGCGGTAACGCTCGCCTGTCAGTTATCCTTCATGCAGGATGCCTGCCCGCGTGAACCTGCCCGCGGCTCTTCGCTCGCGGTATCGAAATACTCGAAGAGCCCGGACGCCGCCTGGATTTTCATGCAGTGGTTCCCGAGTACATCCGCCCCGTGACGACCGGAAGAAAAATTCGAGCTGATCGTAGGCCGCTCGCTGGCTGAAGACGGCGCGGCTATGATCGCGAACTGCAACGGCGTACTCTCGACCAAGAAGCACCCAATCAGGATATTACCTTTCGTACCGGCAGTTGGGAAGAAGTCCCGTCGCACGCGGAAATGATCGCAGGCGAGCGAGCATGTCCTCGACTGGTTCCATATCCCCATGCGCAATGGAAGCCGCTTCCTTCCGCGGCTAACCCGCTCCTGCCCCGTAACTGCGCGCAGGATTGCTGGCCGGCGTCGCCATCGTCGAGCGCGCCGGGCCTGCGATGCTCGAGATGCTTCACGCCCGTACGAGAGGAGCATCAGGATTTGTGGGGCGGTCAAGCCGCGCGGACCATTTCGCCGTTCTCGTGATTGTCGTTCGCCATGCCGGGATACCATTTGCCGGAAGGTCGACCGCAGGGAGCCATCGAGGGTCTGCGTGCGGGTTTTCAGCAGAAGATGTGCGCGAGGCTGTGTTGCAAAGTCTTCGGTAACCAGGCGCATGGCACGGCCTCTGGTAGTTTCGCCGGAGAGTTCAGATGTTCAAGGGCCGCCATTTCGACCAGTCCGTCATTCTGCTTTGCGTTCGCTGGTATCTGGCCTACGGCTTGAGCCTTCGCGATTTGAAGGAAATGATGGCCGAGCGCGGCATCAGTATCGATAGGCGCCGGTTATGGCCATGGTGCAGCGACCGACCGACGTCACGACCGGCGCTCCGGCCGGTGACGCGCGTGCCGCGGTCGTGACCGGTCTCTCAGCGCGAGCAAGCGACGCGTCATTAAAGCGCAGATCGAGTCGAGAGCTCATTTGATGCGACGAGTGGAAAGCATTCATGGCCATTGGTGAGAAGCTTTGCCAAGCAGGAGACCGTGAAGCATTCCAGTGGTGAGTATGTTCGCGATGCCGCCCACGTCAATTCGGTAGAGGGCTTCAACTCCCGCGTCCGCCGTACCATCGCCGGCGTCTTTCATCATATCAGCCAGCAGCATGCCGACCTTTCCACGAGGTTGGCTTCGATGGTCACAGCGCGTGGTATCCGGGAGCGCCGTTCGGAAAACCCGGCATGGTCTAGAAGTCTTGAGGACCATCTGGTCGCGCGTGCCGCCGGCGCTGCAGCTACTGAGCGTTTTTCGCGTCGCCACGGGGCGTCAGATGCGCCGAAGCCTGGGTGGAGGAATCATCATCAAATCAACCGTAGCTGCCTTTGGTTGATAAATGCCTCGTACGATTTTGAGCAGTTCTTGTTCCGACCCCATCATGCGAAGATCGTGTGACTCTCCAAGTTTTGGCAAAACGAGAGGCATCCCACAGATGGGGCACTCGGCTGCTGCGGGTCACCTTCGACGACAGTCACACTTACTGATCTCGATTTGATTGTTGAACCTCGGTCTTAAGAGCAGCAGTGCTGACCTCGAAATGAGTTTGGCCGCATGGCACGCGCAAGCGGAGCACCCTGGCCAGCCATTGTGCTCCAATCCGTGCTGTTTGCTCTCACAACCGCCTGGAAAAACCGGAGGTCGGCGCTGTTCATCAGCCATCTCCTTTTCAGATGAAAAACATCTGATCTAATCGTTTGTCTTAAGTCAAGTGTCGCAATAGCGTCAAAGAAAGATTTCCCGGAACATTGAAGGAAAGCCAAGCCATGCGCCAAGCAGCGCCCCGCTTTGCACTCGACCACATGGCGACGTCCGGACTCGACGTCAGGGCACTTTTCGCTTTTGCCCGTGACCAGGGCCTGACCGATGTCCAGATCCGCAGCCAACAGCGCAGCAATGCTATTGCACGCGGCATGCCGGCGGCGGACGTCCGGTCTGCCGCCGCCGAAGCAGGCGTTGGGATTATTTCCATCAATGCCTTGCAGCGCTTCAATGAGTGGACTCCTGCCCGCAGGGCCGAGGCGAGCAGGCTCGCCGATTATGCGGCGGCCTGCGGAGCCAAGACGCTCATGCTGGTGCCGGTCAACGATGGCTCCTGGCCTGCCAATGGCGAGCGCCGGGGCGATCTCCGCGTCGCCTTGAAGGCGCTCAAGCCGGTCCTCCAGTCGCGCGGCCTGATCGGTCTCATCGAGCCGCTGGGCTTCCAGACCTGCTCGCTTCGATCGAAGAACGAAGCGGCTAAGGCCATTGCCGCCATTGATGGCCAGTCCGTCTTCCGGCTCGTGCACGACACGTTTCATCACACGCTCGCCGGGGAGCCGTTCTTCTCCTGCGAACTGACCGGTCTGGTGCACATTTCAAGAGTGAACGATCCAATCCACTGGATTTACCCGGATCGCGTCCTATTCGGTTCCGACAATGGCAGCCAGATCCGGGCGCTGCTTGAAGGCGGTTATACGGGCCCCTTCTCATTCGCACCGTTTGTCGACGCAGCCCACCCGCTGGACGATCTCGCAGGCGCACTTGCCGCGAGCATCGATCTAGTCCAACAAGGGCTATTGACGCGAATGGCGGCGTGAGACGCGGGAGTAAATTAGGGGTGTCTGAGACGGCTTTTGGCGTCCCGCGGAGGAGTCATTCGAGACGCCTCCTGTAACAATATCTCTCGCATCCAGACGCTTGCCGCATCACTGTTGTGAAGGGCGGGCCATTGGAGGGCCTCGGTGAATGCGGGAAGCGGCAGCGGAAGTTCGATGATCCGCAGCGGGAAGGTTGTCTTGAAATGCTCAACCAGCCGGAAGGGCATGGTCGCTATACGATCTGTGCCTGAGACCATCGGCGGATCGTGCTAAACGCCTGCACGATAACCTCGACACGTCTCTTGAGGCCATGCTCAAGAAAAACCGCTCCTCGATGGAGGGCTTCAGCTCGGACCCTGAGTAGTGCGATTAACGAACGTCACTTCGATGGTCGAACGGGTGAACCGCTTCTATCGAGTCGTCGCCCGTGGCGCTTCCATTCCCTATGCTGCCTTCATTTCGCGGTCCTCGCCAAACTGTTCAGACAAATCAAGCCAGCTCTCCCGAGGACAGACGCCGGCAAGCTGTGCGTGGACTTAGCGAAACAGCCGTCCGCAATTCAGCCCTGTCCAGAGTTTGCGAAACACGCAAAAAAGATGAAAGTGCGATGTTCAGCGCATCGGTGCGACTGCACAGATTAAGTCATTTGAAGTTATGCCAAGGGGGAAACGGTATTGGGCAACGGCTCAGGCGCTGGCGAACCTTGAATGTTGCGCATGCATTGGAGCGCCGGCCGATTCGAGCACGATCAACGATCGCTGTGGCAAGCTCACGTCAATGTCCCCGAATTGCATTTCCCTACCACCAGACTACCCCGCTCAGGAGCGCGACGCCGGCAGCACTCCCATCTCCTTGAGCAACCGGCCAGCGCCGTCAATCTTGTCCATGATCCAGAGCATGAAGCGACTGTCGACATGGATGCTGCGATTGCGGTCTGCGGCATATGCCCAATCGGAGATCACTCCATCAAGCGTGCCATCGAAGGCGAGGCCGACGAACTCGCCGCGCCCATTCAGCGTGGCCGAGCCGCTATTGCCGTTGGTGATGTCGGCGGTGGACAGGAAGTCGACTGGAAGCGTGCCCAGCGCCGGCGCGACATAGGGGCCATAATCCTTGGCTCGGATCGCTGCGATAGCCGCATCTGGAGCATCGAACTCACCCTTGCCCGTTTCTTTGGCCAGAAGTCCCTCCGCCGTGGTAAAGGGCATCCAGATCTGCCCGTCGCGTGTTCGCCCCGCCACCTTGCCCCAAGTGGTGCGCAGCGAGCCATTCGCGTCGGGATACATCGGCCGGCCGATTGCCTGCCGATAGGCACGCTGGCCGTGCATGTAGATGGCGCGAGCCGCCTGGCTGCGTCCAGCGCGGTCCTTCGCAGCGTGCTCCGCAGCTAAGTCGCCGGGGTAAAGAGCGAGCGCCAGCTTAATGAAAGGGTCCTCCGACGCCTCGAAGGCAGCAGCGGGCTTGTCAAGCCAGCCGAGCCGCATTGCCGTGTCTGCGAGTTTGGTGTCTGCATAGAGTCGGTCAAGGCCAATTTGGCCCAAAGCGCTTTCGAAAGCAGTATCGCGATCCTTTGCGTCCAGCCGGCGATATTCGTCGAGTGCGGCCTCGAAAAGCTTTCGATCGATGTCTGGCAAATAGCGGCGTTCGATCTGCGTCAGCTGATCCGAAATTTCTTTACGGTCACGATCCTGAAAGCCGCTTTCACGGTCTTCATCGGGCTTCTCGTGCTCCTTTGTCCAGCGATAGAGAGTGCGTGCCGATGACAGTAGTTGCGCGCGATTGAGCAACGCCTGGCGCAGCCTCGCCAGCGAAGCCCGGCTATTCTCGCCCACCATCGCGTCCAGTTCGCGGATTGCTGCGTCAAAGCGCGTCTGCCGCACGGGATACTCAGCGACCCAGGCGCGAAAAGCTTCCTCCTCGGTAGCCTTGCGCGCGTCGAGGCCGATCGCGTCGGCGCCGGCTAGATCGCCCGCCAGCTTCTTCTTGTAGTTTTCCACGCCTTGTAGGATGGAGGCGTAGCGGATCTGCGCTTCGCGATTGCCTGCCGTGGCTTGGTTGATCTGAGCGGCATAATCCGAGAGCAAACGCTGGGACAGTGGTTCGTAGTCGGCGAAGTTGAACCGGACTTCATCGGCGGTGAGGAACCGCTGGGTTGCGCCGGGAAAGCCGGCGACCATCACGAAATCGCCTTCTTGGACGCCTTCACGGGCTATGGGCAGCCAACTCTTTGGCCGGTAAGGCACATTGTCACGCGCATAGGGCCGGGAGGAACCATCAGGAGCGACATAGGCGCGATAGAAGCCGAAATCGCCTGTGTGGCGCGGCCACATCCAATTGTCCGTTTCGCCGCCGAAGTTACTGATGCCGGGCGCGGGCGCGTAGACGAGGCGCACGTCCTCAATTTCGAGCTTCTGCTGGAGATGGTAGGAGGCGCCGCCATAATAGGGCATCACGTCGCAGCGGCGATTGGGCTGTTCTTCACACGCGGCGATCAGCGCCTTGCGGTTCGCTTCGAGCCGCTCATAGCGGGCAAAGCCGTTCAGCTTGTCCGAGACGCCCTTGAGCATGTCAGCGGTCACATCCCGCATATCCTCGATCACATAGATGCGGCTGCCGGGCGCCGCAGGCAATTCTTCACCCAGGCTCTTCGCCAGAAACCCGTTGGTGAGATAGTCTTGGCTCTCCTTGCTGTTGTACTGGATGGATTCCAGCACGCAGTGATGGTTGGTGGCGACCAGTCCTTGCGGACTGACGAATGAGGCGGAGCATCCGCCCAGTGAAACGATCGCGTTAAGCGGAGCAGCGTCCAGACGGCTCAGCTGCGCGGGATCGATCTGGAGCCCATCCGCGCGCATGGCCGCGCCGACTTCTGCACTCTGGGCCGGCATCCACATGCCTTCGTTCGCCGATGCAGCAGTGGCCGTCCACAGCAAGGCGATGGCACTTACCCAAGCAACCCTATCACATTCGCAGTTCATACTGGTGTCTCTCCCACTCTATCTACTGTCTCCGCCGACTGGATCGATGAGCTATCGGGCTGGCCGGCGACGCCAGCGCCTGCGCGGCTGCCACTGGGTGAAGACTAAGGGGACGGTCAACGCAAACATCTGAATGACGCTTCCCTCACATCGTATCGGTTCCGTGCAACGTTTGCGGATTATCCGTTGCACTAATCGTGCCAAATGAATAAAGCTTTCAACGACCCAAATGGTAAGCTGCCTTCCATGTCCGACCTCCGACATTTCGTCGTAGACCCGACACCCTCGTCCTCGCCAGCGACGAAGCCCGCTGCCGAACGGCCGTCGCTGGCCATTAATTGTGAGAGTGCGTTTCTTCACCTAGCCGTATACGCCGAAGACCATGCGGTATCCTGGGCATATCCTTGCTGGTGTTCGCCGGTCGGGAAGTGGAGCGACCCATCTGCGAACATCTGAATTATTATCGCCGCTTGAGGCGCCGGGCGGTTCAGGAACTGCTCAGCTCCCGTTCCGCTGTGCCAATTATGCGACTTTGACCTGTAGCAGCTAAGTTAAAATGTCCGGATCTGGCAAAGTAGGAATGTCGCTCCTGCCTTGCCAATCTGCCCGCATTCGAGAGCGCGGGAGATTGCAGATTGGGACTGGTTCTGATGAGCGAACGCGAGCTGCGGCGTATCGAGGTTTTGTCGAAGATTGTTGAGCGGCGAATGACGAGCGTTGCGGCGACAAGTTTGCTCGGCGTTTCAGTTCGTCAGATCCAGCGGCTGTTGAAGACGTTCCAGGCGGATGGCGCTGGGGCTCTCCGGCACAAGGCGCGTGGCCGGCGTTCCAACAATCGCATTGTCGATGGTGTTCGCGACTTCGTGCTAGAGCTGATCCGCGAACACCACATCGACTTCGGTCCGACGCTTGCCCGCGAGAAGCTGATCGAACGGCATCAGCTGGCGGTCAGCAAGGAGACGCTGCCTTCGCCAACAAGGTTTTAGCACGCCTGATCTTCCTCGATGAGACGTCGACCAATACCAAGCTGACCAAAGACACCGGCTGGGTAGCGAAGGGCGAGCGCTTCAGGACGCATGCGCCGCCATTCGGCCAATGGCAGACGCAGACCTTCATCGCTGGGCTGCGATGCCACGGTCTTGTCGCACCGTTGATCATCAACGCGCCGATGAACGCCGCCATCTCCGAACGCTACGTCGAAACTCTCAAATCGCTCCCGAACTGATGCCCGGCGAGGTGCCGCTGTCAATCTCGAAACGAGATGACGGTCGCTGGGGTCGCAATCGAATGAGCTTGATCCGGGGCCCGTCCTTTTTGCGTGCGAATGTCTGGTCCAATGGTTATCAGGCAGGGAGCAGTTGTATCCATCATTTGGATGCATCGATCCAAACAATCTATTTGTTCAATTTATCACTCTTCGCAAAAAGCTTTCCGCGGTCCGTCATCGGCGAGCGATTGACCAGCGGCCTGAGCACAGTCCGCTCGATGGTGAAGCCCAGCGCGACCATGACCGCGAAGGTGATGAGCAGCGAAAGCGCGAAGGGGATGCCGCGTTCGACGAGGCTGACAAAGGTGAGCGCTGCGAACAGCACCATCGACCCTTGCGCGAAGTTCAGCACGCCCGACGTCTTGTAGATCAGCACGAAACCGATGGCGACAAGCGAATACATGACGCCTGAGAGCAGGCCGCCGACCAGCACCTCGATGACGAAGAGGAAATCATAGTAGCTCATCAGTTGTCCTCGCCATTCCCGCCATCGGCGGTGCCGATATAGGCCGGATCACTGCCGGATCGGTACTGACCTCGGCCGGCGTCCCGTCTGCGATCTTGCGGCCGTAGTCGAGCACCGCGACCCGGTCGGAGAGTCCCATGACCACGCCGATATCGTGCTCGATCAGGATGATGGTGACGCCGTGTCGGTCGCGCGCGGCGCGCACAAACCCGGCCATCTC
>NZ_JBVVPW010000034.1:0-70190 GCF_055811385.1 Mesorhizobium sp. WSM4849 | reverse complement strand
CCCCCCCCCCCCCCCCCCCCCCGCCCGGGGGGCGGCCCCCCCCCTCCTCTTACCCCCCCCCCCCCCCCCCCCCCCCCCCGCGGGGGGGGGGGCGGCCCCCCCCCCCCCCCCCCCCCCCCCCCCCCGACGCCATAGCGGGCGATCACCCGGCAGCGCTGCATGCGTTCGATTGTTTTCGCGCCGATGCGGGCATACTGGTTCATCACCGCGTCGCAGTCGACCGTCTCGGCAGCCAGTTCCTCCTCCGACTTGGCCTGGAGCCCCACGACGCGCGCGCCGACTGCCTCCAGTACGGCCCGTTCGATATCCAGATTGCCGTAATCGTAGTCGGTGATGACGACCTTGGGGTGTGCCGCCATGCCGCTTCCCTCCCGCGCCTCAGACATAGGCGCCGGCCGAATAGGTGAGCTCGTAGGAATGGCTGTAGAGCTCGATGATGTTGCCGAAGGGATCCTCGCAATAAACCATGCGGTAAGGCTTTTCGCCGGGATAGTAGTAGCGGACCTGGCTCATCCGCTGGCGGCCGCCGAGGGACTCGATGCGCTTGACGCGCTCTTCGAGATGCTGGTCCTGCAAGCAGATGTGGAAGATGCCCGGACGCCAATATTCGAAGGGCCGCTCCTCCGGACGGGTTTTGGGGAACTCGAAGAGCTCGATGCCGATGCCGTCGCCGGTCGAGAGGTGGGCGATCCGGAAACTTCCCCAGCCGGCTCCGAAGACGTCGTCGCACATCTGGCCGATGGCGCTGTCGTCTTGGGAGACCTTGGTCGGCCCCATGATCACATAGCAGTCGAAGGCCATGGAATAGAACTCAACAGCTCTTTCGAGGTCAGGGACCGTAATGCCGATGTGGGAGAAGGTTATGGCAGTCATTGATCTACCTTTCCTTTTTGTCCTGGCAAGGTGAGCGCGCCGACGATGAAGGCGAGTGCGCGGCCGATCTCGGCGCGCCACATGTCGACACCGACCGCGGTCACGATGATCGCGCCGATGATGACGTTCTGGGCCGACGCCGGCACGGCGTTGAGGTTGAGCGCGTTCTGGACGATGACGATGGTAAGCGCGCCGATCACGGTGCTCACGATCTCGCCGCGACCGCCGGCGAGACTTGCGCCGCCGATCACTGCGGCGGCGATCGCCGAGAGCTCCATCCCAACGCCATAATTAGGCGAGCCGGAATTGAGCCGTGCGGCCATGAGCACGGCTCCGACTGCCGCCATCGCACCGGCAATGACGAAGGCAAGGAAGCGCGTGCGGGCGACATTGAGCCCGGAGAGCGCCGCGGCCTGCGGGTTGCCGCCGACCGCGTAGATCGTGCGGCCGAAGGCGGTGTAGCGCATGACGAAGAAGGCGAGTGCGTAAAGGCCGACGACGTAGAAGAGCGGCAGCGGCACCCCGAGAAGAGAGCCGTAGAAGATCGGCTCGAGCTTCGGGTGCACGGAGAATACCGGCGAGCCGTTGTTGAACATGAAGGCGATGCCGCGGAACGCCGAGAGCGCCGCGAGCGTGGTGATGAACGACGGGATACGAAGGTAGGCGGTGAGGACGCCGTTCACGGCGCCAAGGAGCACGCCGATCAGAAGGACGAGCAGAATCGCCAACGGCAGCGGCACGTCCCCGAATTTGATCGCCATGGCGAAAACCATGGTCATCAATGCGATGGCCGAACCGGGGGAAAGGTCGATGCCGCCGGTGAAGATCACGATGGTCGAGCCGATCGCAACGATCGCAACGATGCTCACCTGCAGAATGAGGTTGGACAGATTGCCGACATCGAGAAAGCGGTTGGTGGTGAGCGCGACGACGACAGCCACCAGGAGAAGGGCAGCAAGCGGACCGACGATCTGGTTGCTCACCAACCGTTTCATGCGGCGAGCTCCTCCTGGTCGGCGGAGGCCTTGACCAGGTCGGCCTTGTCGAGGCTCCTGGCATCGCGGATTGCGACGATCCTTCCGCGGCTTACAATGCCGATCCGGTCGCTCATCGCGAGCAGCTCGTCATAGTCGGAGCTGATCAGGATGACGCCCTTGCCGGCGGCTGTAAGCTCGTTGATGAGCTGATACACGGCGATCTTGGCCCCGACATCGATACCTTGGGTCGGCTCGTCGAGAACGAAAAGCTCGGCCTCCGCGAACAGCCACCGGGCAATCACGATCTTCTGCTGGTTGCCACCGGAAAGCTCGCCGACCAGCGCCGTCCCGGCAGTCGGCGTGATTCTGAGGCTCCGGATCAGGCCGTGGGCAAGCCGTCGTTCGCGGGCGTGGTCGAGCATGGCTCCGCGCGTGATCCGGCCGAGCCCGGCGATCGAGATGTTCTCGAGCCCGCTGAAATTGAAGAAGAGCCCGTCGGATTTTCGATTCTCCGGCACAAGCGCGATCCCGGCGGCGATCGCGTCGCGCGAGGACAGAAGCTTGAGCGATTTGCCGCGAAGCCGGATTTCGCCTTGCCGAAGCACATCGACCCCGAACAGGGCGCGGGCGATTTCGGTGCGGCCGGAGCCGAGCACGCCGCCAAGGCCGAAGACCTCGCCGCGGCCAACCGTAAAGCTAGCGCCGGCGACGCGGTTGCTCGTGTGGATGGAGCGCACGTCGAGGAGGGCGTCACCCGTGGCATTCGCCGCCTTGGGAAAGTGTTCGTCGACGCGGCCGACCATCTTAAGGACAATGGCGCTAATCTCGACCGGCGTTTCCGCTGCGTTCGATACCACGCGCCCATCCTTGAGGATCGTTGCTTCGTCGACGAGTTCAACGACCTCGTCCAGGCGATGCGAGATGTAGAGGATGATCCTGCCATCGTCCCTGAGGCGCAGGAGAAGGCGATGAAGCTCGGCGATCTCGTCGGGGCCGAGGGCGGTGGTCGGCTCGTCGAGAATGATCATCGAGGCGTTGGCCGCGATCGCCTTGGCGATCTCCACGAGTTGCTGGCCGGCGGTTGAGAGTTCGCCCACGATCGCGTCCGGGTCGATCGCGACGTGGATGCGGCCAAGCACGCGCCGGGCTCCCTCGCGCATTGCCGGCCAGTCTATCCGCCATCGGTTTCCCGGAAGCCGGCCGAGATAGATGTTCTCCGCGACCGATAGCGTTTGGACGAGCGAGAACTCCTGAAAGACCGTGGCGATCCCTGCGCGCCGCGCGGCGATCGGGTCGGAAAGCACGACCGGCTGGCCCGCACACAGGATCTCGCCCGAATCGGGCTGATGCACCCCGCATAGCACCTTGACAAGCGTGGACTTGCCGCAGCCATTCTCGCCGAGCAGGCCGTGAATCCGCCCGGCAACGAGGCTGAGCGACACGGAATCGTTGGCCACAACGCCGGGGAAACGCTTGGTCACGTTCCTCAGCTCCCAGACGGGAACGCTCTCTTCCATAGCTCTCCACGCGATCCTTGCTTCGCCCGACCGGGTGATCCGGCCGAGCGAGGGAGGTGCTGCTTAAGGAACATGAGTTCGTCTCAATACTGTATCGACGGCTTCGGATAGAGCTTGTCGGGCGCCTGCAGAACCGGCAGCACATTGGCCTTGTCGACAATCGTGGTCGGTGTTTCGACAAAGCCTCCTGCGAAATTGCCGTCGAGCACGTCGATCGCGACCTGCAACGCAATCTGGCCCATGACGAATGGTGTCGTGTTGACAGTCGCGGTGACCGTGCCTTTGCTGATCTCCTCGAGAGCGGCGGTGTCGCCATCATTGCCAAGCAGCATCAAGTCGTTTCGACCGAGCGACTTAGCGGCGAGTTGGGCACCCATGATCATGTAGTCGTTCGCGGCAAAGATGACGTCGACGTCCGGATGACCCTGGAGCAGGTCCATGCCGGCGGTGTTGCCACCCTCAACATTCCAGCCGCCGGGAATGCTCGCAACAATATCCACATTCGGCTTGCCCTTGACGGCGTCGAGGAAGCCGCCGACGCGCTCTGTCGAATGGTAGCCGGGCTGGCCTTCGATGACCGCGGCTTTGACCGATTTATCGCCGAGCCTCTCAAGGAGGTATTCGCCGATCTTATGCGTGCCTTTGCGTTGCGAATAGCCGACCACGGCATGGACCGGGGTCGGAAAGTTGGCGATGTCGGAGTTGACGATGACGACGGAGATGCCTTTGTCGACGGCCTGCTTGACGAGCGGAGCGGCGGCCGCCTCGTCATGGGTCGACAGGACGATGGCGTCGACGCCCTGGGTGATCACGTCCTGGATCATGCCCATCTGGCCGTTGATGTCGGCGCCGCTTTGCGGGGCGAGCATGAAGGTCTCAACATTGCCCTTCTCGGCCGCTGCGGTTTTGAGGCCCTCGCCGATGGCGATGTAGTAGTTGAACTCGGTCGCCGGCGGCATGTAGGCGATGCGGATCTTGTCCTTGCCGGCGCCCTTGGTGATCGGCGCCTGTGCGCCGGGTTGAAGCGGTTGCGGTGCGGCGTAGTCGATGGCGAGGGCAATACCGGTCGCCGTGAGTACTACGACCGCGCTTGTCGCTGCTATCGCGATCAACGATCGAAAGCTGAAGCTCATGTCTTTCCTCCCTTGGACGCTTGACGGGTTCTATCCGGCGAACGGCGCGTCCACGACGCCGCGCACGCCGGGTTTGAAAGCGAAGAGAGAGCCGGCCGTCGGCTCGGCGGCGATCTGCTCCCGCGTCGCCTCCAGTCGCGATGTGGTGATGTAGAGAGTCTCGAGCTCAGGCCCGCCGAAAGCGCAGCAGGTCGGCTTCAACACCGGCACCTCGACCACCCGGTCGATGCTCCCGTCGGGCAGGATGCGGACGACTCGCCGGCCTTCCCATTCGGCATTCCACACGGCGCCTTCAGCGTCGACGCACGAGCCGTCCGGAATGCCCGGCTCTCCCTTGAAATCGTTGAGGACTTGTCGGTTGCCTGGAACCCCGGTGCCCGGATCGTAGTCATAGACCCAGATGGTTCCGACGGAGGTGTCGGCGAAATACATGCGGCGCCCGTCGGGCGAGAAACAGGTCGAGTTGGCGCAGCCAACGCCGGTAATGATCGTCGTTACCGATTCGTCGGGATCGATCCGCAACACGGTCGACTTTTCCGGTCCGGAACCCTCGTTCATTCCGCCAGCGATGAATCGGCCCTGGCGATCCGTGCGGCCGTCATTGAGGCGCGTCGCCAGTTTGTCGGGCTCGAAGCGATGGATCGTCGCGAGTTCGCCGGTGCCGGGGTCGAAGAACGCCACCTCCTTTGCGAGGGCGAGAATGAAACCGCCTTTCTCGCGGGGCGCGAAGCAGCAGACGCGGTCCGCCATGGCGATTGAACCCGAAGCACCTGATGAGGGTTCGAGCCACCACAGACGCTTCCCGTGGATGTCCGTCCACCAGACCCGGCGGTCATGGTGGTTCCACAGAATTCCCTCGCCGTGCAGGTTACGGCAGTCGAGCGCGAGCTCGGCTCTGTCCATGTCTCCTCCCCGGAGCACGTACCTTGGCTTCGTAACGGGCCGTCAGCGAAGCCGCTTCTTGTTGCCGAACTTTCTGGTGTCTGGTATATCACCTTGCAGATGGCAGGCAATACCAAAATCAGCGGCCGGCTTCCCGTCGCCAGGATCAAGCGACCCAAATCGCTTGCGGAAACCGTGCTCCACCAGCTCCGCCAGTCGATCGTCCACGGTGACCTCGCGTTGGGTCAGCCTCTCTCTGAACGTCAGCTCGCCGACGATCTCGGCGTGTCGAAGACTCCCGTCAGAGAGGCGCTCGCCCAGCTCCGCGCCGAGGGCCTGGTGCTGATCTATCCGCAGCGCGGCGCCTTCGTCTTCACGCTGAGCGCTCGCGAGGTTCATCAGATCTGTGAATTCCGGAGTGCGGTAGAAACGGCGGCGCTGAGGCTCGCCATCGCGCGCGGCCCGGATGGCTTCGCGGCGGAGCTTGAAGACATCGTGCGCGGCATGGCAACCGCGCAGCGTCAGGGTGACCAGCGGCTCTATCTGTCCCTGGACACCCGCTATCACGCGGCCTTCTTCGAGCACTGCGGCAATAGCTATCTCCGCGACAGCTATGAGCGCTATGTCGGCAAGATCGCAGCGCTCCGGACCCACCTTGCCGGCAAGCCGCTTCACACGAAGCTGTCGTTCCAGGAGCATCGACAGATGCTCGACACCATCCGGCGTGGCGACGCAGACGCAACGATAGCGGTTCTGGATATCCATATCGGACGGACGCGCGAGACCTATTCCAACGGAATTGAGGACATTGCCGCCGCGGATAAAGGAATTCCGGAGGCGAGCTGATGGCGGCACCGCTCCTCGAGCTCAGCGGCATCACGAAGTGGTACGGCACGACGCGGGCCCTTGGCGACGTCGATTTCGATCTGAGGCAGGGCGAGGTGCATGCGCTTGTCGGCGAAAATGGTGCCGGGAAATCGACACTCCTCGCCATCCTCTCCGGTGTGGTCGCGCCCGACAAGGGTACGATCAACATCGACGGGAGGGCGGTCACCATTGACGACCCATCCAGAGCGCAGGCGCTCGGCATCAGCACGGTCTTCCAGGAGCTTAGCCTCGCCGGGGCCTTGACGGTCGCCGAGAACGTCTTTGTCGGCCGGGCTCCGACGGCCTGCGGGGTCATACGCTGGAGCGAGCTCCGGCGGCGGACCCAGCAGATCCTCTCCCCCTTCGGCATCGAAATCGATGTCGGTCGCCCGGTTGACCGCTTGCCCGCGGGCACGCGCCAGCTCGTCGAGATTGCCAAGGCGCTGTCGCTCGACGCTCGCATCCTTCTCCTCGACGAGCCCACCTCGGCGCTCACCTCCGATGAGGTCGCAGCGCTGTTTGACATCATCACTCGGCTTAAGACCCGGGGCATCGGCATCGTCTATGTGAGCCATCACATGGCCGAGGTCTTCCGGATCGCCGACCGCGTCACCGTGCTGCGCGATGGCCGAAGGATGACCACGCGCGCGGTGCCGGAGACTTCCATCGACGACGTCGTCCGCGCCATGGTCGGCCGGAACCTCGAAATCTTCGCAGCCGAGACGGCGCTCGTGCCGGGTCCGGTGGCGCTTGCAGTTCGTGGCAACGGAGCCAAGGGCAAATCTCGACATCTGGAGCTTGAAATACGTTTCGGTGAGGTCGTCGGTCTCGCGGGCCTGATGGGATCGCGCCGCAGCGAGCTTGCACGCAGCCTCGTCGGCCTGCGGCAGCCGTCTGGAGGAACTGCGATCGAGATCAAGGGCCGTCCGACGCGCCTGCGTGGTCTCCGCGACGCGATGGCCCGCGGCATCGCCTATGTGCCGGACGATCGCAAAGCGGAAGGCCTGTTCCTGTCGATGTCGGTCACCGATAATTTCGTCGTGACTGCGCTTCGCCGCTTTGCGCGGCTCGGTTGGATTGAGAGGGCGGCGGCGACGGCGGCGGCGGGTAGGGCGGTCGAACGCTTCCGGATACGAGTGCCGAGCCTTGCGGCGGCGGCTGGAAAACTCAGCGGCGGCAACCAGCAGAAACTGATGCTGTCGAAGTGGCTTGCGAGCGACCCGGCGATCGTCGTGATTGACGAGCCGACCAAGGGCGTCGACGTCGAAGCGAAAAGGGAGATCCACAAGGAAATCCGCCGCCTCGCTGCTGCCGGTAAGGCGATTCTCTTGATCTCCTCTGACCTCCCGGAGCTCTTCACCATCTCCGATCGGATCGTCGTCATGCGAGAGGGACAGATCGTCGGCGATCTCCCGACACGTTTGGCAACGGAAGAGAGTGTAATGGCTCTTGCCTCCGGCATCGGTCACAAGCGCGAAGGGGAGGCGGCATGAGCGTCGACGAGGTCGGTCGGTGGCCTTCGCGTTTCGGCAGCCGTGTCCTTCGGCGCTTCGTCGAGACGCGCGAGTTGACGCTACTGGTTCTTATCGTTGCGATCATCGTCGGAATGTCGCTGGCTTCGCCGGTCTTCCTGTCGCTGGCGAACTTCCGTGCGATAGCCATCGGCATGGCGCCGACCGTGATCATCGCTGTGGGCATGACGGTGCTCCTGGTCTCTGGTGGATTCGATCTCTCGGTCGGCTCCGTGCTGGCGCTAGCGAGTACCGTGACGGCGCTTCTTCTGTTAAGCGGCGCCTCCATCCCGCTGGCGATTCTTGGTGCGCTTGCTCTTGGCGTCATCATCGGCCTTGCCAACGGCATCGTCGTCACCAGGATCGGTGTCAATCCCCTGGTCGCCACTCTCGGCTCGATGTCGATCGCCCGCGGGATCGCCTTGGTGCTGACCGAAGGATTCTCGCTCAGCAATCTACCGCCGGCCTTCGGGTGGGCCGGCCGCGCCGAGATTCTCGGCCTGCCGTTTCTTCTTTGGGTCGCGCTCGCACTGGTGGTCGTCTTTGACCTCGCCATGCGGCATGGAAGCTTCTTCCGGCAACTCTACTACATCGGTTCGAACGAGAAGGCGGCGCGTCTCTCGGGTTTGGCCGTCAATCGCGTCCGCACACTCGCCTACATGCTGAGCGGACTGCTCGCCGCGCTTGCCGGCGTCCTCCTCGCCTCGCGGCTGATGAGCGGTACGCCTACAGCCGGCAACGCGCTCGAATTGCAGGTGCTCGCAGCCGCCGTGATCGGCGGCGCAAGTCTGCGCGGCGGGGAGGGCACCGTCCTGGGCGCGTTTCTCGGCGTCATCTTCGTCGCCTTGATCAACAACGCCATGACCATGCTCGCCGTGTCGATCTACTGGCAGATGATCGTCACCGGCGCCGTTCTTGTCCTGGCCGTTGCGCTCGACATGCTGGTGCGCCGCGGCGACGGGTAAGCCAAGGGCCCATTGGGCTCCAATCGAAGAAGGGAGGAAAGTGATGACGACACTCGATCTCGACCGCCGCAGCCTGATGAAGCTCGGCGGCATTGGCCTCGCCGGGACGGGGCTCGGCCTCGTACCCCAATTCAGCGATGAAGCGCTCGCCCAGAGCGAGGGCATGGAATACGTGTTTCTCTCCATCGTCACGCAGGTGCCGTTCTGGGTCGACCACCGCAAAGCTCTCGAAGACGCCGCTAGATCGCTGAACATCAAGACGAGCTTCACCGGCCCGCTCGACTTCGACACCGTCGCCCAGGCGCGGCAACTCGATGAGCTGATCGCGCGGAAGCCGGCCGGCCTCCTGATCTTTCCTGGCGACGCCGCCTCGCTTGCGGCCGGCATCGACCGCGCCGTCGATGCAGGAATTCCGGTCGCCATGATCATCGGCGACGCGCCGGGCACCAAGCGCGCCGTGTATCTCGGCATCTCGAACCTCGAAGCCGGCAAGGTCGGGGGCAAGATGCTTGCCGAGGCGATCGGCGGCAAAGGCAAGGTGATCCTCGGTTCGTTCCCCGCGCCTTCGGTTCTGGAGCGGGTCGAAGGCTACAAGGCCTACTTCAAGGAATCCGCGTCCGAAATCGAAGTAGTCGACGTGGTCAACGACAAAGCGGACCCGTCTTATGCCCCCACGGCCTACAGCCAGTCACTCCTCGCTCATCCTGACGTGGTCGGTATCGGCGGCACCGACGGCGACAGCGGCAAAGGTGCTGCCATCGCGGTGCATGAGACCGGTCGCCAAGGCCAGGTCAAGATCGTCGCGATGGACCGGAACGACGACATGCTTCCCTACATAGAGGACGGAACGATCGTCGGCGCCGTGGTTCAAAAATCCTATGTCGAAGCTTTTCTCGCCGTGCATCTCCTTCATTGGCTGAATACCGATGGCATGAAGGTCGTGCCGGACTACAAAGCGGCTGGCGTCAACCCCTTGCCGGAAAAAGTCGAGACTGGCGTGATGCGCCTTACCAAGGATAACGTCGCCCAATTCAAACACTGAGCGACAGGCCGGGCCGCGGACCTTCCGCGGTCCGGCGGGCGCGCGGGCCGGGTGCGGCTGATTGCATGTCCTTATCATCGTCGGAAGACGAAGATCGAGCGCTGGCTGTTGTTTCAGCAGCGGCGGGGGGAATCGGCCGTGCCCTCGCGGAGGGCTTCGTTGGGGCCGGCCTTCCTGCTCCGGCAAGTCCGTAGTCATGCCTTCCCAACGGGCCGAAAGCTCCGCAAGGTCCGAAGCACGAAAGCGCGCGGATGCTCTCCCGATTTTGCTTGATAGCGGAGGCAGCCGAAAAGGTCGGGCTACAGCGTTAATCCATATCGAAGGACAGAGGGATCAATTCAAATAGTCGGAAATTCGACCAAAAAATTTCCAGCCAGCGCGACTACATGCGCAAATTGGTCGCGTCATTGGGCCCCGACCGGCAAGCAGTTTGGCCGCCTAAGCGCCGGCCGGAGGACTTCGGCTGGCGCTCTTCGTTTGTTAGGCCTGCCTGAGCCTGGGAGCGCTCATGGCTCACCAGGCTTAATGCTCTACATCGTTCTTCAGCAGAGGAGAGCGAAGAATGAGTTCAGATCAGAACAGGAACACACACGAATTCGTGGTCGCGGATGTTCAGTTAGCCGACAACGAAACCGATGACGGCGTGGCGCTGATGCTCACGGATGCCCGTGGCGGCCGGGTACGGCTGCATCTAAATGGTGACATGGCCGAGTTGCTGCGCGAGAGGGTCGCATTTGCGCTCGACAGGAACACGGGACCGTAGCGCAGGCTATGGCCGCGGCCCTGCGAATGGTCGCCTTTGCCGAGGCCGCTTCCAACGTAGCTGGCAGTAGGCGGCGAGGCGCCGCCCGTTCGAGTTCGCTGGATCACGACAAGATAATGCAGATAGCGGGAGCCGCTTCGATGCTGCAGCTTTCCGAGGTTATGCTCTCGGAGGGCGGTAGTATTCGAAGGCCTCCCGAATTGCCTCTACCGCGCGTCTTTCCTGGCTGGGGGAGCCTGGTTTCGCCGGCTTAAAGCCTATTTGGCTCGGCAGTCCGCGCTCTCGCGACACAACAAGAAAGGTGATGTCCGGTAGCCCCTTGGAAGTCTCCTCCCGGCTGATCTCATCCAGGACTGGCTTCCAATATCCCATGTCCGGAATGCCGACTGCACGACTCAATTCCGCGTATGTGATCATTAGGCCTCTGGTCGCGCGCCTGATTAACTCCGCGCGAATCGCATCCTTTCGGTCCGCGAATGGTACCGGCATAATATGCTCCCCTGACAAAGCTAAGCCCGACCCGGTTCCTTCAACGTTCGAATGGCAGGTAGTTATGTCATTCTCCGAACAACCCAGAGCGACCGGCCCGCATGAGCGATTCCGGACACGAGTCGAAGGCGAGGATCATCTTTGAGCCGCTCAGCCTCAACCACATCAAGAAGCAGGACCTGCTGATCGGTCTCGTTTGCATTTGGCGTAATCCACCAGCGCCGATCCTCGCAGCAAAACCCGGCTTCCGGATGCTCCTGGAGGTACTCAATCGCATATTCGGCGTCCACTTTTCTCGGTCCGGCGTCGACGGACATTTGCTCCGTTCCTCCTCCGTCTGCGATCGCTTTGGGACTATACTTGATTATGGCGCCTGTTGAAGCGACGACCATTTTGCTTGGCTAGCCGTTGGCATGGACGGCTCGATGCAGCAGTGCTTAGCGACGCAGGGTTTCACGAAAAGAGTTCGTCGTCTTCCTGGCCGGTGAGCTCCCATGGCCTGGGTCCCATGCTGTGCGTCGTTGCGACCCGACTGCGTGACACGGGCGAGAGGCCGAGCTCGCTCATGAACTTGTGCATCAGCTCGACATTCTTGTTGGAGATGGCAAGCCAGGGCGAGGGCTGCACGTAGCCGGCTGGCGCCCTGAGCAGGGCAGGGGTATCCTTCAGCTTCTTCTCGGACTCCACCCAGCGGCCATAGGCTTGACAGTAGATCGCTTACCGTCCATCTGCCGCTGACCCTGCGCAAGCGTGGTGGCCGCAAGATCATCATCTCGCCCGCCGGCGGACAGCAATGGACCCCAGCACGGCCACGCATAGACAACACTCTGATCCGGGCGCTGGCGCGGGCGTTCCGGTGGAAACACATGCTGGAAACAGGCGAGTTCGCCACAGTGATCGAACTTGCCGCGGCCGAAAGGCTTGACCGCTCCTTCGTATCCCACGTGCTCCAGTTGACGCTGCTCGCGCCCGACCTGGTCGAAGCCATACTCGACGGACGGCAGTCCATGGGGGTTCAGCTCCAGGCGCTCGTCAGGGGTTTGCCCGTCGAATGGGAACGGCAACGGGAGTTGATGGCTACTTCCTGCTGACAATCTTCTCTGCGGCCGCCCTCAGAGAAGCCAGGCCAGCGACTGGCGAAGTAATGTCGTCCCATCCTTGTGGAACCACCGGCCATGGCTGAAGATCACGCGCTTTGGCTGAAACGCCACGAGGCGCTCCGCGGCCGCCTTCGCCTGCTCATGCTTCCGTTTGATGATCATCCGCAGGTAAATGGGGGCCTTCCCCACAGGTGCCGTGACGCCTAAGAGGCGCGCCGCCGGCCTGATGATGAACGGCAGCTTTTCCGGCTCGAGATTCAGAACTAGATCCGTAAGCACCATAGTTCGGCTGTTCTTATGATAGAACGCGACTTCGGTGAACCCACCGGCTCCTGGAACGAGAACCTGATCGAGATCTTTCGACCAGGCTTCCGGCGCCGCTGCGGCCAGATCGTAATCGATCCTGACGCCAGCCCGGCGGACCTGTGCCCGATGGCGCAAGCCCGGAGCGGCCCAAGTCGACGCTTCCTGCACATGGCTCTGCCACTCCCTGACGAAGGTCCAGTGTGCACTGTTTGGCGCAACAAGATGCACTATCGGACCAATCTGCTCGAGCTGCTTTCTCAGCTCAAAAGCGAACCGTGTTGGTGAATGCAGCAGGAGACCGCCATTCCCGAGCTGGATAACCGTCATGCGCACCGGGACTGGAATGCCCATCACGCTCAGCGGTCCGCTGTCGACGATCCAGATCCCAGGGGCGACAGGCTTGGCGACATCAAGAGGAGGGTAGGTGGCGTCTTCGGGCTTCATGGTTGTGCTCCAATTCAGCTTGGAGCTGGCGCAACACGCTTCGAGAGGATCTGTTCCGGGGAACTGCGTGATGGCCTAGTTCGTCTGCTGGCCGAAGCAAATCATTATGTTGCAACATACCAACGGCAGCTTTGCGCCGATATCGGCGGTAGAGGTGAGCTTTGCCGCTTCCTGAGAGAAGACATCATTCGAACCGGTTGTTGCGCGCCCGATCTTCTTCCTGCTCGTGCCGACGTTCGGCGTCTATCCGCTCTTGGAGCCTCCTCTTTGCCTCAGCCAGGGCCTCAGCAAGAGCGGGGATATCGGCCCCGGGCAGGCCGTTCAGGAGCTTGAGGCGCTCTTCCAGCTTGGTCGCAAGCGAGCCGCTCCACCCTGAGGGATGGAGACGATTGACGAATTCGGCCAGAACTGGGCGTGGATCCGGTGCTCTTTCCAACAGATTCCCTGTGAGTGGTGTCCATTCGTGTGGCGCGCCCTCCTTCGGTCTGTTGAAGAGCAAAACCACCGATGCTGCCAGCGGATAGCGCACCGTGGGATCGCGGTCGCACCAATTGATTACGATTTCGGCGGACAGTACATCTAGGACGTTCTTGTGGAAGCGTAGGAGATCGTTGAGAAGGCGTACGCTTGCCCGTTGCGACTTCAGATCGCCGGAAAACAGTTCATCAAGTGTCGCGAGTGGCTGGGCCTTCAGCAGGCCCTTTACTAGGTCATCGTCGTCGTGCCCGCTGACATTATGCCTTCCGGCCGCAACCATGAGCTTGCGGCAAAGCGCTTTCGCGACAGGAGCGCCTTCTTCTCCGACCAGAGAGGCTGTGACGACAGCTCCTAGCTCGTGGTCCTCGCGCGTCGTGCCGCTATCTTTTGTGCTGAATTCAAACCCAGCGAGTATCAGGCGTCCGGCCTCGCGGACCTCAGGCAGCGGCTGGCGCGTCGCGCTACCGTCCGAGTGCAGGCGCATCCAGACTATCTCAAGTCCAACCGCGCAGCCGTCGGGCTTACGCGCGATGGCGAGCACCAAATCACGGAAGTCCGGCCCCGGTACGTTGTCGGAGACACGGCCATATGCAAGACTGTAGTAAGTGTTGATCTGTGCTTTACCGAGCTCAATCGCGCGATGCAGCCGCTCAAGAGCACGCGCGTCGATCTCTACTGTTGCCTGCAGAATCGGGAACCACGCGGCAAGGGCTGGGTGCTCCAGCGCTTCATCAAGGACTGCGTCGGCAAGCGCAGCGTCGCGCTTGTTTAGCCCGCCTAAGAAACCGCTCAGGAGCCGCAGGCTCGCGTTTTCGGTTGCTGCAAACTGTACAACGATAGTGTCCCACATAGCGCGCGGGCTTTCAGCGGCCTCCGCCAATGCCGCACCGAAGGGAGCCGCATTAGCGTTCTCGCCCAACAACTCCAAAAGCACAGTTTTGAACGTATCCTCGTCCGCCGCGACGTCATGGCCGAGCTCACGTATCGCCGCCGCCGAGCGCGCAGCACGTTCAGCGTAGCACGCGGTCGGGTCGCTCCCGCCTTCGTCCTCGTCATCATCGTCATCATCGAAGTCGTCCAGGTCGAGGCTTCCGGCGCGCGCCGATGACAAGCCCGAGCACTTTGCTGACGAGATCCTTGGGCCGAAGAAAATCCTCCAGCGCCGTCAAGCGGTCGCAAATCTCAGGGTCCATATCCTTGCGGCCATAGGCGCGGGTCTGGCGTGCCGCGATCCAGCCGTCGCGCCAGAACGACGTGGCGGCGATCGCGCGGGCGAGTTGGTCCAATTCCTCCGCCCGACCCGTATCGCTCCAAAGACCCCGAAACTCCCGCGCGATGGCCTTCTGCACCTCCCCAGCCACCTGGCTGTCCGACAGGGCAAACTTTCCTGCGAGTTTCAGCACGCGGTCGAACCATGCGCGCACGTCCGCGCCGGTGGGGGGTAGTAGCCATAGTCCCGGGAGCGCGCGCCGAAGTCGAATTCATAGTGTGAGGAGAAGTGGCGTGTTTTCATCATCGCTTCGAGCGCTTTGATGCCGAGTGGGCGCACGGCCTCGTCCTGGGAGGCCAGCAGCGCTTCCGCGGCCTTCACACGCATCTCGACCGGCGCATGCGTGCCGGACAGAGCAATGTGAAAGAGCGATTCCACGACCCGCGTCGCTTCGTTGTCATTGGTATCGCCGCTTGGAAGCGCCGCGAATTTCACCAGCAAAGCGAGGGCGCGCTCGAAGAAGGCAGGTTCGTAAGCGAGCAAGCGCAAGAGCCGAACGAAATGCGTGCAGCGGCGGAGCGTGGTTTCATCGGCGCCGGACAATGCATTCGCCAGCGCGGCCAAGACGGTCTCCGGCGCGACCGGTGCGATGTTGGTAAACATCGCGCGGCCAAGCTCGGTGAAATTCGGCAGGTCGCTGAGCAGACCGTCCGGCGCCACCCACGTCTTCACGATGGCTTGGGCTTCCTTGCTGTCATCAAGATACCCGAGACGCCGCGAGAAGGAGCGGAGAAGACGTTCGGACGCATTGTCGACAAGCACCGACTTCACCTTGGCCGGCGCAATGGTCTGAAGTGCCCTCTTGGCGAGGCGATTTGCAATGGCATGCGGCAGCGCCGCGCGCCATTCTGCACGCGCCTGCACGAGGTCCCGTTGCTTGAGCTCTGCCACCCCGGCGTACATCTCGTCGGCCGATTTGCCGACGAGGCTGCCGAGGACTGGAAGCTCCGCTTCGCCGCCTTCGAGCGTCTCGCCGTCGAACGAAAGACCAGCGAGCACCCTTGCGCGACCAGAAGGAGCGAGGGGTCTGGGTCGTGGCGCTGCTGAAAGAGACGCTTGAACAGCTCTTCCTCGTTCAAGCCTGCAACGGTCTCGGTTTTCTCGATCCGCGAGGCCAGCGCCAGGGCAACCCGGGCATTGCCGCCGGAGAACTCCGCAATGGTGTGCGCATCGATCTGCGAGAAGTGGGGGTACCGCCGGCCCACCAGCTTCTCGATCAGCGGTACGGAAGACGTTTCCAAGACGAAGACGTCGGTGCCCTCCGGCTGGTCCTCCCGGATGTCGTACTCGATGGTGATCACGCTGATTGTCGAACTGCTCGACCGCGCGACTTCCGAAATCCGCCGGTGCAGTTCGGGCGTGCAATTATCGACGACCAGGATAGCGAGGGTCCGTCCGGCGATCAGGTCCGAGGCAAGCCCGGCGGGCGGCGGCTTGGGCTCGTCGGCTTCATTGGTGTAAATCGCAAGTGACGGATCGAGCGCGCCTTCGCCAACGCTTGCGTCAAACAGCGCCTCGGCGAGTCGCGTTTTGCCGACACCAGAAAGCCCGACAAGCCGCACCACATGCCCCGGCGTGGCAAGCACTTTCCGGATACGGTTGATGCCCTCGATAGTGGAAGCCCCGTCGCCTTCATCCTTGTCGCCCGTCAAAATGCGCGCCTTGTCATCGGCGATGTAGTTTGCGTCCACGCCCGCAGGCGCAAACGACCATGAACCATGAGACTGCCATCCCGGCATCGCTTTGCCGATCCGCGCGCGCACCCACGGAATCTGCCCGGGATGATTACGAACCCATGTCGCGATCCGGTTACGGTCATAAAAGTCGAGCGTGAGCTTGCCTTCGGCAGGCGTGTCCTTGATAGCTTCGGCCATCGCGTTGCGGCGGTCGGTCAGCGCCGAGTCCCATGTCGAGCCCGTAGAACTCACGATAATGTAGGCGCCGCCGGCATCAACGAGCTCATTGATGACGGGCCGCAAGACGCCCTTCGGCTTCATCTCCCTCAGAATCTCAGCCCGCGGCATGTCCGGCTTCTTGACCTGCACGCCGGTTGCTGGCTTCGGCACGAAGCCGTCGATTGCCGTCCCGGCCGGGAGCGCCACGCGAACATCAAGACCGCCGTCGCTTGCGTCTTGATTTCCACCGTAGGTGACGGCGGACGTGGGCAGGCCTCCTCGACGCATCTCGGTCTCGCAGAGAAGGCCAACTAGGGTGCGCAAGTCTGCGTCGCCAAGAGCGGCGATGTCGTCGCCAGTGATATCGAACATGGGAGCAAGCTAGGAAGCGCTCATCGGGCCGTCAATCGCAAAGAAGGACGGCCGATAACTCGTGCGAGTATTACCTGTGCGTCGCCTTTGCCATGAGCGGCGCGACGATAACTGGAACCGCAGCTCTCGAACTTGCCGCCCTTGGGAGGAAGTACGCCTTGGCCACGATGTGCATTGGCGTGGGCCAGGGGATCGCTATCGCACTGCAGCGGGTCTAAATAAGTGGGCGACGACCTTAGTTAGACATCCTGACTTCGGACGGCAGCGTCAGCGGACGCCGGCGGTGGCGGTCAGCACCCGAGCAGGCTCCCAATTAGCGAGACAAACGTCCAGAGCGGAGGCCTCGGCTTAGTCAAGCATACCTACGGAATGATGCGCCTGGCCGGTGACAAATGAATCTCTGCTGGACCGCCGATGATATGGGGAGGCGCTCGCGAATCGCGCCCTACGCGCGGGTTGATCGGTTGATCAACATCAAAGCTTGAATATGAGAAATGCGCTAACTGTGACGGCGGTGGTCACGGTGGCTCGAGTGTCAGCAGATGTGGTAAGGTTGAGTGTCGGCGAGTAGCAGAGGTCCAGCAACAATGACTTTGAGGCGAACCAGAGCTTACGGCGCATCCGGCTTGGTTCTAGCGGTTTGCACTGTGTTTGCTTGGCAGAACGCCACTGCTGCTCACAATTGCCACGCAGCCGCGACGCCTGGCGTCAATTGGCACGAGTGTGACAAGAAGCTTCTCATCCTAGAAGGACAGGACCTGAGCGGGGCGAACCTGTTCGGTGTTGATTTCACTTCGACCGACCTCAGGAACAGCAATCTCCTTGCGGCAAATCTTGAGAAGGCAACGCTTGTGCGTGCTTCCCTGGCCGACTCGACCGCCAAAGGCGCCCGGTTCGACAGAATCGAGGCCTACAGGACCGACTTCAGCCGTATGGACGCGCAGGGCGCTGTGTTTGCGAGCGCGGAAATGCAGCGCTCGAATTTCCAGGACGCCAATCTGACCAATGTTGATTTCACAAAGGCAGAATTGGGGCGTGCGCAGTTCCATGACGCCGATATCAGCGGCAGCCGCTTCTCGTTTGCCAATCTCGCACGGGCGGACTTCCGAGGAGCGACGTTCACCGCGCCGATAGACTTTGACCGCGCCTTTTTCTTTCTGACCCGTATCGAGGGCGTCGACCTTTCCAATTCGGCGGGTCTGTCCCAGTGGCAGCTTAACATGGCTTGCGGAGACGCCCGGACCGAGTTGCCTTCTGGATTGACGAGGCCTGAAGATTGGCCCTGTCAATTCCAGCAGGAATAGTTGTCGGCAAGCGAACTGCGGCAATGCTGCACCCGACAGGAACCTGTAACTTTGTGCCGCGGGCATGCCCATTAAGGTCGAAGCCACCACCCGAGACGGCGAACTCCGGATATCCGTGTCTGATGCCGGAGAGCCCATTCCGCACGAGACAATGCAGCGCCTGTTCCAGCCGTTCTAGCGAGGGGGGCCCCGATCTAGCCCTCAAGGTCTCGGGCTGGGACTCTACATTGCTTCGCAGATCGCTCAGGCACATCGCGGCACACTGTCCGTGACCTCTGATGTTGACGGCCTCACCAAGGTCGTCAAACGGGCGCTGCGACGCCGGGCCGCCGTCGAACCCGTCATCGGCCATCTCAAGAACGACCACCGTATGGGCCGCAACTTCCTGGCCTTCTCCGAGGGCGATGCCAACAACGCTGTGCTTGCCGCCGTCGGCTACAACTTCAGCCTCCTGCTCAACTGGCTGAGGCTTTTGTGTGCCGTCCTCCTGGCGCTGTTCGCCACCCCCGCAGCGCCGCCGATCCAGCCACGAACAGCCTAATCACCGCTCTGGACGATCCAACCGGCGGACGCCCATTTGCCAGCCCCGTCTTTCCGGCCCTGATCGCAACTGCCGTCAGCGAAATCGACGTTCTTCACAGCCGACGAGATATTGTTTGAGATATTCGGTACGCCAAATCGCGTTCCGTACGTGCGGTGTGGCTGATGGTAGCGGTTTGCCTACGTATCTTATTGGTTAAATGGTAGCGGGAGAGGGACTTGAACCCCCGACCCCAGGATTATGATTCCCGTGCTCTAACCAACTGAGCTACCCCGCCAGGGCGGCGAAAGGTCCGAAATCCGCCTTAAATCAGAAGGCATGTCGAAGCGTTCGCCAAGGTCGGGCGGATATAAGGTTGGGACGCCAAGCCTGTCAAGCATCGATGCAGCCGGCATGCCGGCACATTCCATCGGATCGTGCTTTCCGAAAATCGGAATCGATCGTCCGGAACGATGCGAAGCTTCGCGGTCTTGAGACGCGTGCCTGTGCGTCCAGGCGGACGCACGTCGCTCTGATGGCCGAAGAGCTTTGCCGGGCAGATAATTGGGCACGAAATGCCGGGTTGAGTTCGGCGGGGCGCGCCGCTATGTCTCGGCCACGAAATTCTAGAGTTGGAATGATGAAACCGCGCATTGCAGTCCTCGGTTGCGGATACTGGGGCAGCAACCACATCCGCACCCTCAAGGCGCTCGGCGCGCTGCACGCGGTCTCGGACGTCAACCCTGCCCGCGCCGAAGGCTTCGCCAGTGAGCAGGATTGCCTGGCGATCGAGCCGGAGGCGCTCTTTGTCCGCAGCGACGTCGATGCCATCGTCATGGCGCTGCCGCCGCAGTTCCATGCCGACATGGCGGTGCGCGCCGTCCAGGGCGGCAAGGACGTGCTGGTGGAGAAGCCGATCGCGCTGACGGTGGCGGATGCCGAGCGCTCGGTGAAGGCGGCGGCCGACAATGGCCGTGTCTTCATGGTCGGCCATGTACTGCGCTTTCATCCAGCCTTCGAGACGTTGAAAGCGCTGATCGACAATGGCGAGCTCGGCGAGGTCCGCTATATCCATTCGCACCGGCTCGGGCTCGGCAAGTTCCACACCGAGAACGATGCGCTGTGGGACCTTGCGCCGCACGATCTGTCGATGATCCTCGCCATCACCGGCACGGAACCGATCGAGGTGCGTGGCGAGGGGGCAGCGCTCCTCGACAATCTTAGCGATTTCGCGCATCTGCACATGCGCTTTCCCAACGGTCTGCGCAGCCATCTCTTCGCGTCGCGGCTCAACCCTTACCGCGAGCGGCGGCTGACCGTGGTCGGCACCAAGGCGATGGCGGTGTTCGACGATGTCGAGCCGTGGGAGCGCAAGCTCGCCGTCTACCGCCACGCGGTGTGGCAAGACAGCGGCCAATGGGCCTTCACCACCAACGAGCCGTCCTATGTGGCGGTGGGCGAGGGCATGCCGCTGACGCGAGAGCTCGAGCATTTCATCCAGTGCATCGAGACGCGGGCAGAACCGCGCACCAGTGGCGAGGAAGCCATCAGGGTGCTGCGTATCCTCACCGCTGGCACGGTTACCCACACTGGATCGTCTTCCTGAGAGAAAGTGCCGCTGTGTTAGAGCCTGATCATCCCGATAGGATCGGGATCATTCCGCGGGAATCTGCGCCGGGCGGGCTGCCAGCCGCGTCAGCATCGCCTCGGCCTCGGCGCCACGCTCGGAACGCTCGATAAAGCCGCCCCCGAACACGCGGGCCTGGTTGCCGTCGTCGGAATAGAGCACGCAGGCCTGGCCGGGCGCGATGCCGGACTCGCCGTCGACCAGTTCCACCGAAGTGATGCCGGCGTTGTGATGCAGCACGGCCGGGCGCGGCGGGCGTGTCGAGCGGACCTTCGCGAAAAGCTCCAGCCCGGCCGCCGGGATGTCGGACAGCGCAGCGTCGCCCAGCCAGTTCATGTCGCGCAAATAGATCTTGTGCGTCTCCAGCGCCTCGCGCGGGCCAACGACGACGCGGGCTCGATCGGCGTCGAGATGGACGACGTAGAGCGGCTCGCCCGAGGCGACGCCGATGCCGCGGCGCTGACCGATCGTGTAGCGCAAAATGCCTTCATGGCGGCCGAGTACGCGGCCGTCGATATGGACGATGTCGCCCGGATTGGCAGCAGTCGGCTTCAGCTTGGCGATGATGTCGGAATATTTGCCCTGTGGCACGAAGCAGATGTCCTGGCTGTCCTGCTTGGCAGCGACCGTCAGCCCCATTTCCTCGGCGATGGCGCGAACCTGCGGCTTCGACAGGCCGCCAAGCGGAAAGCGCAGATAATCGATCTGCGCCTGCGTGGTGGCGAACAGGAAATAGCTCTGGTCGCGCTCCGCGTCGACCGGCCGGTACAGTGCGCGATGGGCGCCGTTGGCGCCGGAGCGGATGTAATGGCCGGTGGCCAGCGCGTCGGCGCCGAGCTCCTTGGCGGTCGCCAGAAGGTCGGCGAATTTCACCGTCTGGTTGCAGGAAACGCAAGGGATCGGCGTTTCGCCGGCCACATAGCTCTCGGCGAAGGGGTCGATCACCGCCTTGCGGAAGCGCTCCTCGTAATTGAGCACATAGTGCGGAATGCCGAGCGTCTCGGAGACGCGGCGGGCATCGTCGATGTCCTGGCCGGCGCAGCATGAGCCGGCCCGGTGCGTTGCCGCGCCATGGTCGTAGAGCTGCAGCGTGACGCCGACGACATCATAGCCTTCGCGCTTCAAAAGACCGGCAACGACCGACGAGTCGACGCCGCCCGACATGGCGACAACGACGCGGGTGTTTTCGGGACGTCCGGGAAGGTCGAGGCTGTTCATGGTTCTTTCGTTCTGCACGGCGCCCTGGATGAGGGCGCTTGAATGCCAATGGCCGGAATATAGGTCAAGCTTTCCGGGCGCGCCAGCTTCGCGATCCGGCCGATTTTTTTGAACGGATTCGGCGCTCGCGGGCAGATATCTCAAATGCCGACGAAAAGACTAACGCGGCGTTCATGATCCTTACCTAGCTATTAGGGTTCGCTTAGGCAATTTTTAAAGCTGTGGCGATAATGTGGTGGGGATTGGGTCTTTGAGTTTTTAGTAGAGAGTACGATGACCGATCTTGTTAGACCACGCGTCAAATATGTTATCGGGCCTGACGGCAGCCCCCTTACGATTGCCGATCTGCCGCCGACGAACACACGTCGCTGGGTTATCCGGCGCAAGGCGGAAGTGGTGGCGGCTGTACGGGGTGGGCTTTTGAGCCTCGAAGAGGCATGCCAGCGCTACAAGCTGACCACCGAGGAATTCCTGTCCTGGCAGGCGTCGATCGACGAATATGGCCTTGCCGGCCTGCGCACGACGCGCATCCAGCAATATCGGCATTAAGGCTGGTTCAAGGAAGTCAAAAGGCGCGACAATCCGCGCCCTTTTTGCTTTGCCGCAACGGTTCTCTCTGCTTCAGACGGTCAGCACCACCTGCCGATCGGCCGAGAAAGGCATGAGCGGCGCCTGCTTCTTCGAGCGGGTCTTTGCCACAGGGACGACAAGCTTTTTCGCGTCGACCTTGCCACGTTCCACAAGCCTGCGCGGTCGGGTACGACGCGCCGAACTCGGCCAGAACCGGTGGGCTGCTCAATCAGATAAGGTCCTGGCCGTAATCGCCTGCGCCCGACATCAGGGATGCCCGGATGCGGGCGTCGCGGAACATGAAGGGGATTTGGTAGCGCAGGCCTGAAACTGGCAGCTGCTCGACCAATGAGCGGCGACGTTCCAGATGAGCAACGCCCTGATCGCTGGGTGTTGACCGGCTTAAAGCCTTGTTTTCAGCCGATCATGGCGCTGCGGCCGCCGGTCTCGGCGTCGCGGATCTTGGTGTCGCGCGATTCGAGCATTTCCGCTTTGGAAAGCTCCGCTTCGGCTTCGCCGAGCAGTGATTCGGCAACGCTTCGCTGCTGGGCGAGGTCGCTTTGCGAGTTTCTGAGATTGTCGCGGCGCAGGCGCGCTGCCTTGGCGAAGGTCGGATAGGCAAAATGGTTGATGTCGGTGATGCCGGCTTTCTTTTCTTCGGCAGTGATCTGGAGCTCCAGTTCGACAGCCATGCGCTCGAATTCAGCGATCATCATGTCGAGTTGCAGCAATTGCCGCCGCTTCTCATTCACCTGGAACTGCTTCAGCCGAACGAGGTTTTCACGTGACTTCATGATTCGGTACTCCTGGAAACGCACACCTGCACATATCGTCCAATCCACCTGGCAAACCGCAGGCTTCACCCGTTTCCACCGACTTTACAGGAACTATGGGAAACAAATTCCTAAAGTTTTTTGCCGGCGGTAACCATTCGTTTACGGGCATTGTTAATCATAGGGCTCAGGACTTAAGGCCGGGTAAAAATTCCGGCTCTCGATGCGGAAGCACGGCCAGCGAGTCCAAAGAGTCACTTAGTCTGGCTTATTAATGTTTTGCATTAGCGGTTTGGTTCTGTGATTCACTATTAGATTCAATAAGGTGTAGAAAGGGGTTAAAAAAGCTGATACCGTCAGCGGCACGGAATTAGGTTTTGTTAACCATTCGATGGCAGCCTCTGCTCAGGCAATCACTGCTCCGGTCCTGGACGGGTCGTGAAATGGTCCGGCAGCAGAAAAGGGGAATGAAATGCGTGTTCTGCTGATAGAAGATGACAGTGCAACCGCACAAAGCATCGAGCTGATGCTGAAATCGGAAAGTTTCAACGTCTATACGACCGATCTTGGCGAAGAAGGTGTCGATCTAGGCAAGCTCTACGACTACGATATCATCCTTCTCGACCTCAATCTCCCCGACATGTCGGGATACGAGGTCTTGAGAACACTTCGCCTTTCCAAAGTGAAGACGCCGATCCTTATCCTCTCCGGCATGGCCGGCATCGAGGACAAGGTACGCGGCCTCGGCTTCGGCGCAGACGACTATATGACCAAGCCGTTCCACAAGGACGAACTGGTCGCCCGCATCCACGCTATCGTGCGGCGCTCCAAGGGCCATGCCCAGTCGGTCATCACCACCGGCGACCTGGTGGTCAATCTCGATGCCAAGACCGTTGAGGTCGGTGGCCAGCGCGTGCATCTGACCGGCAAGGAATACCAGATGCTGGAGCTGCTCTCGCTGCGCAAGGGCACTACGCTCACCAAGGAAATGTTCCTCAACCACCTTTACGGCGGCATGGACGAACCGGAACTGAAGATTATCGACGTCTTCATCTGCAAGCTGCGCAAGAAGCTCGACCACGCTTCCGGCGGCCAGAATTACATCGAGACGGTTTGGGGTCGCGGCTATGTGCTGCGCGAGCCGGAAGATATCCGCGTCAGCGCCTGAGCTGACGACGCCGATCCGATCGATTTTCCGACAAAATCCGGCTTCGGCCGGACTTTTGCGTTTGTATCGCAGACATGGAGCGCCAATTTCCGGGGGCGATGCGCCAGGGATCGGCGAATCAGGCTGCAATTCTCAAGGTGCGGAAGCATTCGAGAAGTTGCGGCCGATTGAACGGCTTGAGCAGATAGCCTTGAGCGCCGGCGCGCTTTGCCCGCATGATCGAAGCGACGTCGACCTCAACCAGCGAAATCAGGATCTGGGGCTGTATCGGACTTTCCATGGCGCGTATGCGGCGGATGACGTCCTCCGCCTGCATGTCCGGCAAGGCGCCGTCGACGACGATGATATCCGGCATGTCGGCAGTGCACATCTCGACCGCGTCAAACCCGCTGGCAGCTTCGATGACCAGCATGTCGGAACCACCCAGGATGCGCTTTGCGACCTTCCTGATGACGCTCGAATCGTCGATGAACATGCAGCGTTTCATTTCCGGTCCCTCTTTGCCATGCGGCAATCCGGCAGCGTCGCGGTACTGAAAGGCACGGTAGGATCAATCCGGTAAAGAAGCTGAAAAGCCGATAGGTAAAATTTTTGCAAGAACAGCTTTTACGGAAACTTCTTGACCGATGCTTGGCCGAACTAGCCTGGAAGGCTCGCTTCATTCGACCGTGAGGGGGTAGTAAATATTGTCTAAAAACTCTTATCTGTTCTTTTCAATCATTTCTTAGTAACTTCAAGCTGCCGATAGTACGATTTCTTCTGCGGTTGCGTGGATCGATATCGTCATGTTCGCCTCGCGCGCCAGAAGCAACGTGTAGTAGGGCTGCACCGAATGCGCGTCGATCGGTTCTTCAGGCCTGTTGCCGGAATGGAGTTCCAGGAATTTGGGCGGCACGCGCAGCATCGGACCGCTCGCGGCGAGCGCAAAGCGAGGTTCTGTGTCGAGGTTTTCAAGCGTAACCGTAAGCTTACCGCCACGCGGAATGGCGGCGTTGGCGACGAGAATGAGATTGAGCAGCAGCTTTACCTTGTTCTTGGGCAGCAGCGCACGGGTTCCGTTCCAGACCAGTTCCGGCTTCTCGTTCTTCAAAAAGGCGATCGCAACGGCCTCGGCGTCCCCCGTGTCGATCATCATGCCGGCAGAACCGGCTGCGCCGAAGGCGATGCGGGCGAATTGCAGGCGGGCCGAAGCGTTTCTGGCGCTCTGCCGAATCAATTTCATGGCATCTTCGTCGGCGCCGCCTTCGTCGAGCAGCTCAAGCCCGTTGTTTATGGCGCCGACCGGCGAAATGATGTCGTGGCAGACCCGGCTGCACAAAAGCGCTGCGAGATCGGGTGCGGAAATGGTGAAAAGCTCGGCCATCGGCGAAAGTCCCTGCAAAATTTCACTGGAATGGCCGCGCGATAAATGATCACGCCTGCCCACACGAATCACGCTCTCTCCCAAGGCCTTGAATACACAGCGCCTGAGCGTGCAGCAACAAATCCGGAATTGTCGTTATCGAAAATGGTGTGTTCACGCAGGGTGCGGATACTGCGGGGCGACGCGAAACCAGCTCGAAACCAGCCTTCTAACCGCCATCTTCATGTGAAAGCTTAATGGTTGAAAAAGGATTACGGCATAGTTTGCCCATAACAGTCATCCTTAGCGGCCGCCAAAGAGCCGCACGGGTGTGAGGCGTCGGCGAAAGTGCTCCCTGACGGAGATTGGAAGCATGTTTTCCCGATACTACGACCGGAGTTTCTTCCGTGTCCTCTCAATGGCGATCGCTCTCATGGGCCTTGTCATCGTCTTTTCGGCCTCGCCTTCGAGGGCCCAGGAATACACCGCTCAGGAGATCGTCGATTCCGGTCACAAATTCTTCGGCGCGACGTCGGGCGGGCTCGCCACCGTCGTCGAGAAGATTTTCGCCTCCTACGGCCTGCCCAATGGCTATTTGCTTGGCGAGGAGGGCTCGGGCGCGCTCATCGGTGGCCTGACCTATGGCGAAGGCACGCTCTACACCAAGAATGCCGGCGATCACAAAGTGTTCTGGCAGGGCCCGTCGCTCGGCTGGGATTTTGGCGGCGAGGGCTCGCGGGTGATGATGCTGGTCTATAATCTCGACGACGTGAATAGCCTCTACAATCGTTTCGGCGGTGTTGCCGGCTCTGCCTATCTCGTGGCTGGCGTCGGCTTCAACGTGATGAAGAACAACAATGTGCTGCTGGTGCCGATCCGCACAGGCGTCGGCGCCCGGCTTGGCGTCAATCTCGGTTATCTGAAGCTTACCCAGCGCGCCACCTGGAATCCATTCTGAGCAAGCGGTTGCCTCGCCGTCTCGACTGGCTCCAAGGTCGACGATCTGAACATTGCTGCGGCAGACCCTTGCCGCAGCGCTGGAATTCCGTCATGCGAACGTGGCACAGTCGCTTACGGTTGTTTGCCGTCCATAACGGATAGTCACCTTGGTTCAGTCGGTCCTGTTCTTTGTCCTCGGCTTTCTCTGCGCCGGCTTTGTGGCGCTGATGATTGCCCCGGCCATCTGGCGGCGGGCCGTGATGCTGACGCGCAAACGCGTCGAGGGCTCGATGCCGCTGACGCTGGCCGAGATCCAGGCGGAGAAGGATCGCATCCGCGCCGAGTTCGCCATGTCGACGCGCCGGCTCGAGATGAGCGTCAAGTCGCTGCGCGAGAAATCGGCCGAACAGCTTGTCGAGATCAGCCGCGGCCGCGAGGCACTGAAGGAACTGGCGCTCGAGCGGAAGGACAAGAAACAGGCCCTTTCCGAACTCGAGGCCAAGGGCGAAGACCTTCGGCAGCGCGAAGACCAGTTGCAGCTTTTGTCAGATCGGCTTGCTCAAACCGAGCATGCCCTGGAAAAGCGTGTGCTCGAGCTGAAAAAACTGGAGCACATGTATGACGACGCCAGCTTTTCTTCGAGCAGCCGTCAGATCGAACTTGTGGCGCGCGAGTCCGAACTGCAAAAGCTGGCCGACGACATTTCGGTGCTGCGTGGCCAGCGCAAGGAGGCGGACAGGCGTCAACAGGAGATCGCGGCCGAGAGCAAGGCCGCACGAGACGCGTTGAAGGCCGAGAAGAAAAGGACCGGCGAACTGGACAAGAAGGTCGAGCGCCTGCTCGCCACGCTTGCCGATCGCGAGGACAAGCTTGACCGCCGCGACAAGGAAATCGCGCGGCTTCGCGAAAAGTCGAAAAGCGAACGCGTGGAAAACGCCTCCGCGGTGCGTTTCGTCGGAGTGCAAGGCAGTCAGGCCGATGCGGCCGTCAAGGACGACACCCAAAAGGCCATCGCCAAGCTGGACAACGACCGCGAGCGGTTGGAGGCGAGGCTGACGGAACTGGCCCGCGAGAACAAGAAACTGAAAACGGATCTTGCCGCCTTCGAGGCATCCACATCCGAAGGCGGCGACGATGCGCGCCGCGCCAGCGCTGCATTGCGTGAGCAGATGAGCGACCTGGCGGCGCAAGTCGTCGCCCTGACGGCGAAGCTCGATGGGCCGGAGTCGCCGATCGCAAAGGCTCTTGCGGCACCCAACCCACCGGGAAGCGGCGAACGCAGCCTTGCCGATCGCGTGCGGGCGCTGCAGAGGCCGAATCGGCGCATTGAGCCCAGCCAGTGATGCTGCCTTCTGCGGCTCAGGTCCTGCTTGCCGAAAAATGATGTAAGGCGATGGCTGACGCGGCGGCGACATTCAGGCTGTCGAAGCCTTCTGCCATATCGATCCGCACCGTCCGCAGGCGGGCGAGCAGACTTTCGGGCAGGCCTTCGCCTTCGGTGCCGAGATAGAGCGCCAGCCGTTCAGTCCCTTTCGCATCGCGGATGCCGGTTTGGCCGCGTGGCGACAAAGCGAACTGGCCGAAGCCCAGCCGGTCGAGCGCCGCGGTGAAGCCGATGGTCTCAGTGAGGGAGGCGAAGGGAACTTTCAGCGCGGCGCCGACCGAGACGCGGATCGCCTTGCGGTACAGCGGATCGCAGCAGGTCGCGTCCAGAAACACCGCATCGGCGCCGAAGGCGGCGGCGTTGCGAAAGATCGAGCCCATATTGTCATGGTTAGCGATGCCGACCAGCACGACGATCAACGCGCGGGCGGGCAAGGTGTCAAGCAAGGCCTCTGCAGGCTGCGCCGCGCCCTTGCGGCCGATCGCCAATATGCCGCGATGCATGTGAAAGCCGGCAATCCTGTCCATGACCTCGCTGGCCGCGACGTAGACCGGAAGGTCCGCGGGTGCCTTGCGCAGGGTTCCGTCGAGGCCTGCCAGCCGGTTTTCGAGTACCAGCACCGATTCGGCCGAAAAGCGTTTGGCCGCGAGCAGCATTTCGAGCACCACCTTGCCTTCGGCGACGAAGCGGCCCTGCCGGCCGGCAAGATCGCGCTCGCGGATGTCGAGATAGGCGGCGACGCGCGGGTCTTGCGGGTCTTCGATACGAATGGGGCGCATGCTTGCCTCGGCGGACACGCATCGCCCCGAAAATCGCAGTGGGTTTTCGGACAGCTCGATGCGTGGATCCAAAGTACTTCCTACGTCCAAATGGACGCAAGTCGCTCTAAGAACCGTCAGCGAGGTAGGGGGTGCTTGGGCCAGTTCTTGTTGTTATGCATGTCGTTATCCCAAAACCGCTTCGCACCCTCGGGTCAAGCCCAAGGGCAGGCTTTGGGCGACATGCATTGGCGGTCAAGTCCCGGAGCGACGCAGGCGGTACGCCATCTGCGACAACTCACCTTCGCCGAAAATCCCGTCCAACGTGTTGAGAAGTTCGCGCACGGCATCGGATTTGCAGGAATAGTAGATCATCTGCCGGTCGCGCCGGGTCTCGACGAGATCGAGCGCCCGCAGTTTGGCCAGATGCTGTGACAGGGCGGATTGGCTGAGCAGAACCTTCTCGGCGATAGCACCGACCGACATTTCACCGTCGGCCAGATAGTTCATGATCAACAATCGTTTCTCGTTGCCCATCAGCGTCAGAAACGCAGCCGCTGATTCGGCATTGGCGATTAGCTTTTTCGAGACCATCGATCCCCCACACCTTCCTGCTCATCCGGCGCTATGGGGGCAATAGCGTCTGATTCCATAGACTCACTCGCGAATGTGCGCTGGCGATTCAACGCTACCGAGAAAGGGTAGAACATTTCACTCAAACCTCAAGACTTGCTTTCGACCCGACACGATTAACTGTCGGACTGTGTTTCGTCTGCAACTCGGCCGGTCTTTGCCATGTCGACCAGAACATGCCGGAGCTCATGCGCTGTCCTCAGTGGCTCGGGGAAGAAGACCCGGCAGACATCGTCGCCCAATGCCAGGTCCATGCCGTCGGCGTCGAAGCCGGTGATGACCCAGCCGTCGCCTGCGGCCTTGGCGAAATGGCGCGCGTAGACGGCAATTGCGTCGCTATGGTCGGCATTCATATGGTCGAGGGCGGATTGTTCACCAGCGGCAAGCTCTTCGACGATCGGAGCGGTCGTGACCAGATCGGTGCGCTCGAGCAAGTAGGCCTTGCCGAAGCCGCCGTTGAGACTGGCCCGCTCCGGCTCGAGGCGGAAGATCGAGAAGTCGCCAAGTCCGGCATAGAGCCTCGCCTTGGGGTTGCGGTTGAGATAGCGCCGTTCGGCGCGGGCGTGCTCGCCGGATCCACGCTCAAGCCGTGCTGCCCGACAGACGAGCGTCAACCGCGGGTGCGCCAGCGGGTCGCCCCTGCCGGGCTCGCCGACAAGCAGCGAACAGCGCGGGTCGGCAAGGATTGCGCCGGTATGGGCGGACAGCATTGATACAAGGATCAGCGGCGCGCCGTCGATATCGGTGGCGACACCAACCCTGCTGGCCAGCGGCGAACCGATCCCGGGCTCGATCACCGCCAGCGCGCCGAAACGGGCGCTGCGGATCAGCGTCTTCGCCAGCCTGATCGCTTCGGCGTCGGTCTCGCGGATCACGTCCTTTTTTCGGTCGGCCAAAATCCACACCGTCTTAAGCTGATTTTTATTCTCCGGTTATCAACCTATCACACCGGATTTGACAAGGGCCTCAGTTTCGCTTTCTGAAAGGCCGAAGCGTGCCAGCACGGTCGCCGCCTGACAATCGTGATCGGCCGGCATGGCGGCAAGCGTCGGCCGGGAGCGCGAAAAGCGCGGGGCCGGGGCGGGGCGTTCAAGCGCACCCGACGTCACAAAGGCGTTGCGAGCGCGATTGTGCGGATGATCCCTGGCTTCCCGCAACGACAGAACCGGTGCAACGCAAGCATCGGTCGCAGCAAAGAGACGGTCCCAGTCGTCCCGTGTCTTCTGCCCGACCCGATCGGCAATGGCAGCGCGCATCTGCGGCCACAAATTCCTGTCATATTGGCCGTGCACAAAACGCTTGTCGAGCGGCAGCAGGCTTGCGAATTCAGCGAAGAACCGGGGTTCAAGGCAGCCGACGGCGACGTGCCGTCTGTCCGCCGTCTCATAGGTATCGTAGAAGGGCGCGCCGGAATCGAGCAGGTTCGCGCCGCGCGTGTCACTCCACAGGCCCGCCGCCATCAAGGCGTGCACAGGTGTCGCCAGCATCGAAGCGCCCTCGATCATCGCGGCATCGATCACCTGGCCCCTGCCGGAGCGCGAACGCTCAAACAGGGCGGCCAGTGCGCCGGCAACCAGCATCACGGCGCCGCCATAGTCGGCGACGAGGTTGAGCGGTGGGACTGGCCGGCTTCCTTCCTGGCCGATGGCGTGCAGCACACCCGAATAGGCGAGGTAGGTGATGTCGTGGCCGGCACGACCCGATAGCGGTCCGTCCTGGCCGAATCCCGTCATGCGGCCGTAGATCAGCGCCGGGTTACGCGCCAGTACCGCATCCGGCCCGAGGCCAAACCGCTCCATGACATCGGGACGAAACCCTTCGACCAGAATGTCGGCCTTTTCGGCAAGGCGCAGCACCAGTTCGGCGCCTTCCCAGCGCCTTAGGTCAATCCGCAGGATGGAGCGGCCGTGACGATCGATGTCGTATTCATCCGGTAGCGACAGGAACGGCTGGGTCGACCCAATCCGCTCGATGCGCAGCACCTCGGCTCCCATCTCTGACAGCATCAGGCCGGCCAGCGGCACCGGTCCAATCCCGGCCATCTCGATCACCGTCAGACCGGCGAGCGGGCCGGTCTTCGCCTGCGGTGAGACTTCGGCACTCATGATTGACTACTTCGGCGCCATGCGGATGGCGCCGTCAAGGCGGATGGTCTCGCCGTTGAGCATCTGGTTTTCGACGATGTGCAGCACAAGGGCGGCATATTCGGAAGGCTCGCCGAGACGGGACGGGAAGGGCACCGCGGCGCCCAGCGAATCCTGCACCTCTTGCGGCATGCCTGATATCATCGGCGTCTTGAAGATGCCGGGCGCGATGGTACAGACGCGAATGCCCGACCGGGCAAGGTCGCGCGCAACCGGCAGGGTCATACCGACGACGCCGCCCTTGGAGGCTGAATAGGCCGCCTGGCCGATTTGACCGTCATAGGCGGCGACCGATGCCGTGTTGACGATGACGCCGCGCTCGCCGCCCTCCAGCGGCTCAAGCTTTGCGGCCCGGTCGGCGACGAGGCGGATCATATTGAAGGTGCCAATCAGATTGACCTCGATCACTTTGCGGTATTGGTCGAGCGGGTGCGGACCGTCCTTGCCGATCGTCTTCATGCCGATGGCGATGCCGGCGCAATTCACCAGGATACGAGGTTCGCCGAGCTTTTTTGCCACTTCCGCCACGTAAGCAGCACCGCCGTCGGCGCTGCTTACGTCGCATTGGACGGCGATGCCGCCGATATCGGCCGCAATCTTCGCCGCACGCTCGATGCCGAGGTCGAGGATTGCAACGCCGGCGCCCTTCGCGGCCAGTGCACGTGCCGTCGCTTCGCCGAGGCCGGAGCCGCCGCCGGTGACGATCGCAATCTGGCCGTTCGGGTTCATGTCGGCGTCCTCCTTCCTGCCGGCCACATGCTACGAAGCCCGACAGGACGGCGCAACAGCATCCGGATGGTCACGCCATCGCGGCGACGTGCGCGGCAATTCTTGCCTGATCGGCGTGGCAAACCTCGCCCACCAGCCGTGCCATCGCGCCCGGCACGATCTCATGCGACAAAAGCCGGTCGAGATCGACCGGGCGCGGCATGGAGATTTGCCCACGCGGGATTCTCTTGAAGCCGAGCGGGCCGTAATAGGGCTCGTCGCCGACGAGCATCACGGCCGGCATGCCGGCCTTGGCGGCGGCTTCCAGTGCGATCGTCACCAGCCGGCGGCCGATGCCGAGATTCTTGAAGGCCGGCCGCACGGCAAGCGGTCCGAGCATAAGCGCACGGCCGGCGCCGGCCGCGATGCGCGTCATGCGCACCGAGGCAACAACGATGTCGTCATCGACGGCCACGAAGGACAAAGCGCGTTCATGCGGGCCGCCCTCGCGGATCTTGTAGGCGCCCAGCACGAAACGGCCCGGCCCGAAGGCTTCGTCGTTGATGGCTTCGATTTCGGGGTCATGCGCCGGATTTTCCGGCAGGTATTTCACGTCGGCAAGGCTCATGGTCTTTGCGTTCCGGTAGACGGGAAAGGTTTGCTGCAAACGGCAGCGTTCGCCAGTCAGCGCTTCATCAAGCGCGGGCGCCCTTTCGTCGTCGGTCGAACCGGATCAAGGCAAAGTCGAACATGCGGATTTTCCGCTAGCATCAATCTTCAGCCACTGCAATCGGCCGTTTTTGCCTGCCGCCCTTCGTTTGCCGCCCTGGCGATTGACGAACTGTTCAACGCCTGGCGGTTTCCGCATCGTCGGTATGTGCCTACATCCCCATGAAGACGAAAGGACATCGCATGGGATTGCTTGTCGACGGCAAATGGCAGGACCGCGGGTACGACACCAAGGGCAGCGACGGCGAGTTCGTGCGGGCGCAGTCGCACTGGCGCGACTGGGTCACGGTCGACGGCACGCCGGCCGAAGGCCGCAAGCGCGGCTTCAAGGCCGAACCTGGCCGCTACCATCTCTATGTCTCGCTTGCCTGTCCCTGGGCGCACCGGACGCTGATCTTTCGAGCGCTGAAGAAGCTCGAGGGCGTGATTTCGGTCTCGGTCGTCCATCATTTCATGGGCGCCAACGGCTGGACCTTCCTGGCCGAGGACGGCGCCACCGGTGACACGCTCTACGGCCTCGATTTCCTGCATCAGATCTACACCAAGGCCGATCCCGCCTATTCCGGCCGCGTGACGGTGCCGGTTCTGTGGGACAGGCGAGAACAAACAATCGTCTCCAACGAGTCCTCCGAGATCATCCGGATGCTCAATTCAGCCTTCGATGAATGGGGCGATGCCAGCCTCGATTTCTATCCGCAGGCACTGCGCCGCGAAATCGACGCCGTCAATGCGCTGGTCTATCCCTCAGTCAACAACGGCGTCTATCGCGCCGGCTTCGCCACGACGCAAGCGGCCTATGAAAAAGCGTTTGGCGAACTGTTCTCGGCGCTCGATCAACTCGAGGATCGCCTGTCTCGCCAGCGTTATCTCGTCGGTGACCGCATCACCGAGGCCGATTGGCGGCTGTTCACCACGCTGGTCCGTTTCGATCCGGTCTATGTCGGCCATTTCAAGTGCAACCTGCGCCGCATCGCCGACTATCCGAATCTGTCGAACTATCTGCGCGACCTCTATCAGGTCCCGGGCGTCGCAGGCACGGTGAGCCTGCACCACATCAAGGCGCACTATTACGGCAGCCATGAAACGATCAACCCGACGGGTATCGTGCCGGTCGGGCCGGAACTGGACTACGCGGCGCCGCATGACCGGGCGCGGTTCAGGAAGGCAGCGTGACCTACCAATAGGGCGACGCCGCCGCGCCGCCAAAAATCTCGGCAATCCGCCGCAGTGTGGCCGGCGTCGTTCCTTCCGGCAGGCGGTCGAGCGGAAAGAAACCGGCTGCGGCGATCTCGCGGTCCGGCAGCTTCGGCGCCGTCTGATTGAACTGCTCGACCAAATAGAGGCCGACATGGTCGCGGCGGCTGGCCCGACGGTTGAAATGCATCGATTTCAGCAATGGCGGCTCGGTCAATGCAATATTGCCCTCCTCGGAGAGCTCGCGCGCCAGCGCCTCGAGCATCGTCTCGCCCAGCTCGACGCCACCGCCGGGAAGCTGCCAGCCCGGTACATAGGTGTGGCGAATGAGGAAGACGGAATTGGACGTGCGGTCGTGGATCAAGCCGCGCACCCCGAGCGTCATCGGCCGCCGCAGCACGAAATACAGATGAAACAGCCTTGCCCTGAGACCCGGCCAGCCGGCCTGGCGGAAAGCTTGCTCCGGATCGGGCCGCGTCATCACCCACGAAACCGTGGGTGGAAAGCAGCGCGCGCGTCGCTTATGAAGAGAGGATGTTCAGGCTCGCGCATATTTCCGATATCCATCTGGGGCCGCTTCCCGGTGTAACCTATCGCGATCTCGCCTCCAAGCGCGTGGTCGGTTACGTCAACTGGCAGCGCAACCGCCGCCGTCACATGCGCGATGCCGTCATCGACACGATCGTCGCCGATATCAAGGCGAGCGCACCGGATCACCTTGCTGTCACCGGCGATCTGGTCAATCTGGCGCTCGATGGCGAGATCGAGATGGGCAAGCACTGGCTGGAGACGCTGGGTTCTCCCGATGATGTGTCGGTCGTTCCAGGAAACCACGACGCCTATGTGCCTGGCGCCTTCGACAAGGCCTGCCGGTCGTGGACGGCATGGATGACCGGCGACGGCGTCAATACGCCGATCGACCGCGACGCCTTTCCGTATCTGCGCGTGCGTGGCAACGTCGCGCTGATCGGTGTGACGACGGCGCGGGCCACGGCTCCGTTCATGGCCAACGGCTTCTTTTTGGAAGACCAGGCGGAAAGGCTGCGCGAAGTGCTCGATGCTACGGCCAAGCGCGGACTGTTCCGGGTGATCATGATCCACCATCCGCCAGTGCGCGGCGCCGTTTCGCAGCCCAAGCGGCTGTTCGGCATTGCCCGCTTCCACAAGGTCGTTCAGCGGCACGGGGCCGAGCTTGTGCTGCACGGCCATTCTCACGAGCCGACGCTGTTCTCCATCAACGGGCGCGGCGCCAAAATTCCAGTGGTCGGTGTCGCCGCCGCAGGGCAGGCGCCAGGCGGCAGGCGGCCGGCGGCGCAATATAATCTGTTGGAGATCGATGGCGAAAAAGACAATTGGCGGATCAGGCTGACGCGACGTGGCCTGACCGGGCCGGCCATCCCGCCTTCCGATCTGGAGATTCTGGAGCTTGGCGCAGACGCTATGGCCTGAAGCGCGTCGTGTTCGATCGGCCTCGCGCGACGCGCTTCAGGTTGTTGTTTTATACATGTCGTTATCGCAAAACCGCTGCGCACTTTTGCGCGACATGCATTAGAGCCTGTTCCATCCGATAGAATTGGGATGGAGCTCTATCTTTTTGTTTGACCATGATCTTTTCCGAAAACCGGTTTCCACTTTTTGCTACGCGGACCTTCGGTTCAGGATCATGGTCCAAAGCTCAGTCCCATCGCAACAAGGCGGTCCCAGAACAACACGATCGATACAGCCAGCCCGACCAGGGCGCCTGCGGCGATCAGGCCGAGACCGGAGAGAAACGCCGACCAACGCTTGCCGCGCGGGACGGATCGCAGTGGCGGCTCGGCTTCCAGGACCAAGGCACGCTTCAGGCCGGCGACAGCCTGCTCGACCCCGCCTTCCATCATTCTCTGGCGTTCGACGACGCGCTCCGCGACGTAGCGCATCACCTGATCGGCAACCGGTTTCATCTCGGTTGATTCGGCGAGCACCACCCGGCCGATGCGCGTATCCCTGAGGAAGCGATAGGTGCGGCGGTCGCGTCCCATGGCGACATGGCTGACGGCGTCGATCCAGAGGCGCGGCTGCAGTCCGGACGAGACGGCGAAGTCGAAATTGTCCATGTCGGCGGGCACGTCGGCGAAGATGGGCGCGAGTTCGGCGGCAAGCAATTCCAGCCGCATGCGATGCGCCTCGCGCATGTCGATCACGACGTCGTCGCGGTCGGCGAAGGCGTTTTTCACATCGCGAATGGCGTCGGACAGTTTTCGCGACTGATCGATCTGGGTGATGTTCTCGCCTGCATCCTTCATCGGCGTTTGCCTCGCGGGTTTGGTTAACACCGAATTAACACAGCCGTCGGCAAAATGCAGCAAAATGCACTTGCGAGATCGATAGACGGCTTGCCGGACCAAATCCGGCCCGAAGCCGCGCTTTGACAGGGACTGATCAGTTCGCCTCGGAGGCGGAGTTTGGACGAAGCGGCCTGGCGCGGCGTTTCATGTTGCGGCGGACGATCTCGGCGATCAGGCCGGGCGCTTCCTCGACCAGCATATGGCCGGCCTCCAACACGTGGTGCAGGTGGAAATGCGCCGGTAGTCCATCGGCCTGTGTGAAGGGCAGCACCGCGTCATCTGTCCCCCAAACCACCATCACCGGCATATCAAGCGTTTCGAGCCGTTCGCGCGGGATGACGCCCTGCCGATCGTCCCTAGTCATGGCGCCCGCGATCTCGACAAGTTTCTGCAACTGGCCGGGACGCGCACGCATTTCGCCAAGCACATCCACGATGCGCTCCGAGGGCAGGCTTTGCGGTCCGGACATGGCGGCGAGGCAGGCGCGAAGTTCGCTCTTGCCGGCAGCGGCGGCGTATCGGCGCAACAGCTGGCCGTTGATCTCAGTCCCAAATCCGCCCGGCGCCAGAAGCGTCAGCGACGCTATCCTTTCGGGCTCGGCCAATGCCATCAGCACTGCCGCCGCTCCGCCCATCGAGTGGCCGACGAGATGCACCCTACTTATTCTGCGTGCGGCGAGGTCTGCAAGAACGGCCCGGGCGGCCGCCTTGGCCGGACCGCCACCCGGAAAATCGAGGGATAGCCCATGGCCCGGAAGATCATAGGCCAGCGTCCGTGAACCAAGTGCCAGTGTCGAAATCACCTCGTGCCAGTCGTCGTGGCAACCGCCGAAGCCATGCAGGAAGACAACCGTCTTCGGACCGGCGCCCCGTTCGGCAGCGTAAAGGGATGAAATCATGCAATTTTATGGTTTTATTGCAAAATCAAACAGGATGCGAAATTCCAGATTGTGGCTGGATTGCGCCTTGTCCAAGCCGATGGCCAGTAAAATTTTCGCGATCAGCCATGCTAATTCAGAAATCTAGCTGGCATTGCCGAGCCCGGCGGCACGCAACGCTTCGACCAGCCGATCGGTTAGATCGGCGGGGTATCTCCGCTCGACAAAGGTCGCGCGCGGATCGGCAGCGAATTTCGGGAATTTGACAGTCATCTCGTCCACGAGTTCATGCGCCAGTTGATTGCGGCCGGTTGCCTTCGCGCCGATCAGCCGCGCAGCCAGATAGTGCGATTTCGTCGGCGTCGCTTGCAGCGCATCGCTGGCAAGCGCGGCCTTATTCATATCGCCCGCCATGAACTGCCCGACGAAAAGCCCGTAGTCCCACCAGGGCGGATGCGCGCTGGAGGTTTCGGCGGCGTGAGCAAGGATCGGTGTTCCCTCCCTGTACCTGCCGGCGAAAATCAGCCCATAGGCATAAGCTGCCGCCATGCTGAGGTCGTAAGGGTTGAGTTCGTAGGCCTTGTGCATCCAGCGGATCGATTCCTCCGAATTGCCGAGGCGGGAATTGAGATAGCCATAGGCACGGTGCGCATAGGGGCTGGTCGGCCCCATCTGCACGGCGCGACGGGCAAGCGACATCGCCTGTTCGAGCGTTGCGCCGGCTGGATAGGCGTAGTGATCTGTGGCCGCCTCGAGATGCAGGGTCGCCAGCTCCGAATAGACGAGCGACGATTTCGCATTCCGATTGATCAGTTTTTCGAGACAGCGATAGGCATCCTCATGGGTTTTCGCGCCCTGGTCGAGATAGTACTTGTCGTCGAGCAGCAGACATTCCGTCAGGCCGGTCTGAAGACCGCTCTGTTCGATATAGTTGTAGATCGTGCCAGAGGCGGGAACGGCCGAACTCAAAATGCCGGCGACACTGTCCTCGACGGCGGAGGGTGTGCTGTCGGCGGCAGTCAAGTTGCGTGATAGCAGGACCCGTCCGGTCGCCACGCTTTGAAGCTCCAGAGTGACATCGCCTGCCGTTGGTCCCGGCAAGACATCGAATACGAAGCTGATCGCATCGGTGACCGGATCGGGCGGGCCGTCGGCGTCCCGACCGATGAAGGTGACCGTATCGAAGCCGCTGAGGCCGGCGCGCAGCGATGCCGCGACGCGGGCAGCCTCGGCGCTGTTGGTTTTCACCGCAATGTAGACGAGCGGAAGGCTTTCAATCGGAGCCCATGGCGCAATGCTGCCGGTTGCCACCGCATTTTCGATCGTCGACGCGGTTTCGCTTCCCGCCAGCAATGCGCCGCTTCCCTGACGAAGGATCAGCACGCCCAGCATGGCGATGACCAGAGCGATCGCCAGCCAGAAGAACTGGAGATGGCGCAGCAGCGACGGTGCCGGCTCGCGAACGACAGGGGACATCAACGATGCGGCACCTGCGGCCATGCCGGGTTCCTCGAGCGATCCCGACAAGGTGGCAGCCGCCTCGGTGTGTTCCTCCGGCTTCGGCTCGGCCGGCAGGCGGATCGCGTTGAGTTCGTAGGATGGAACATAGCCGCCACGCGGAATGGCGATGCGGATCGGCTCGGCAACACCCTCATTGGCGAAGTAATGCTGCAGAAGTTCGCGCAGCCTGCCCGCCTGCACCCGCACCACGGCGTCGGTCGACGGATCGAAATCGCCGTCCTTGCCGAAAACATCCATCGCGATGGAAAAGCCCTTGAGCTTGTCGGCTTCGCCTGCCTGCTCGCGTTCGACCAGGTAGCGAAGCAGCTTACGCGCTCGTTCGGATCTCCCGAACGTTTCGCTGGCTAGCAATCGCTCCAACGTCTCGCGCACTGCGGGGGCGGCAGGCGTGGCATGCTGCAAGTGTCGATCCTTTCGAAGTCGGCACAGGTTAAGACGCAATCATATAGGGCCTGCCCTGCCATACAAGCATGCAGCCATTATGCGATCGCGTACCCCACCGGATAATTTTCTGGTGGTTAACGGCGCGAAAGACCAGAGCAAGAAGTGGGTTCATCTTGCTCCAGCGCTGTTAGCTTTCGACAGCTTGTCTAGAGCGGTTCAGCTTTTTGATGGACCCGCCGAACCGTAAGAGGGGCAAAAGTCGTGGCGAGGGCTGCGTCAGATTGACTCAGGTTGGGGCCTCGAGATTCCCGACGGGCAGCCTTTCTGATTCATTGCGGCCATGTCACCGCCTGCGGACATTGAGTCGCTGTCGAATGCCGATCTGAAGGCGCTGGTGATCCAGCTGCTGGGTCGGGTGGCGGAGTTGGAGCGGACGGTTGCGCAGCAGAGTGACGAGATCGCACGGCTGAAGGGCGGCAAGGGTCGGCCGGACATCAAGCCCAGCACGCCGAGTGGCATGGAGAAGGCGGGCGGGCGTGCGGCCGGCAAGCCGGGCGATGGCCAGCGTCGCGGCCGGGGAGCCAAGAACGCCAAGCTGGTGATCAACGAAGAGCGGGTCGTAACGCCCGGGTCGGTGCCGCCCGGCTCGCGCTTCAAGGGCTACACGGACTTCTTGGTGCAGGATCTGGTGCTGCGCCCGCATGTGATCCGTTTTCGCTGCGAGCGCTGGTTGCGGCCGGACGGAACAACGCTGACGGCGCCGCTGCCGGCCAGCCTTTCGGGCCATTTCGGGCCGGGGCTGCAGCGCTTCATGTTGGCACTCTACCATCAGGGCCAGGTCACCATGCCGCGCCTTTTGGAACTGTTGCGCGGGCTCGGCATGGCGATCTCCAAGCGGCAGCTCGTGCGCCTGCTGATTGCCGACAAGGAGCCGTTCCTGGCCGAGGCCCGCGACGTGCTGCGCGCCGGCCTTGCCAGCGCCTGGATCAGCGTCGACGACACCGGCGCCCGCCATCAGGGCAGGAACGCGACCTGCACCCAGATCGGCAACGAGCACTTCGCCTGGTTCGCCACCACAGGCTCCAAGAGCCGCCTCAACTTCCTGGAGTTGCTGCGCGCTGGCCACACCGACTATGTGGTCAACGCCGCGGCGCTGGCCTACATGCGCAACCGCGCCTTGCCCCAGCATGCCATCGCCCGTCTGGCCGAGCATCCCGACAAGCACTTCGCCGACGCGCACGCCTGGGCGCGCCACCTCGAGCGCCTCGGCTTCCACGACCTCAAGCACAGCCTCGACCCGTCGCGGCTGGCCACCGAGGGCGCGCTGTGGGGCGCCATCAGGGCCCATGGCCTGCTGCCCGACACCGTCGTGCTGAGCGACGATGCCGGCCAGTTCGAGGTCGCACGCCATGCCCTGTGCTGGGTCCATGCCGAGCGCCTGGTCCACAAGCTCGACACCTTCTGTGATCCGCACCGCAAGGCCCAAAGGCACGTCCGATCGCTGATCTGGCGGTTCTACGGCGATCTCAAAGCCTACAAGCGACAGCCCTCACGCCGCCGCAAGGCCCAGATGCTGGCGCGCTTCGACCGCATCTTCAAACGCCGCACCGGCTTTGCCACGCTCGATCGATTGCTGGCCAGACTTCATGCCAACAAGGCCGAGTTGCTCACCGTCCTCGATCGGCCCGAGATCCCGCTTCATACAAATGGCTCCGAGAACGATATCCGCTGCCAAGTGATCCGGCGCAAGATTTCGGGCGGCACCCGCTCGCAGGCAGGGCGCGCCTGCCGCGATGCCTTCCTCGGCCTCAGCAAGACCTGCCAAAAGCTCCGGTTCTCATTCTGGGATTATCTCGGCGCTCGCCTCGAAACCACCGGCGCTCCTCACCTCCCATACCTGCCCAACATCGTCAGCAGCCGCTCCGCAGCTTGACCGCCACGACTTTTGCCCCTCTTACGCCGAACCGCTCTAAGTATTTGTTTTTGCGTAATTCCGGACGGAAAACCGCTACGCACTTTTCCTGGGATTGCTCTAGTCGACCTTTCGGTCGACGATGCGGTTGGCGGCGGAAACGACGGCTTCCAGGGAAGCGGCCACGATGTTGGTGTTGATGCCGGCGCCGAACAGCTTGCCGCCGGGATGCTCCATCTCGACATAGGAGATGGCCGAGGCATTCGAGCCGCGCTGCATGGAGTGCTCCGAATAGTCGAGCACCGACATCGGCACGCCGACATGGCGCGACAGCGCGTCGACGAAGCCGTCGATCGGGCCGGTTCCCGAGCCCGAAATCGTCACCTCCTTGCCCCTGTCCAGGATGACCGCCTCCACCGCACGCCGGCCCTTGGTCTCGAGGTCCGGATAGGTGTGGTGGTCGAGGAACTTCAGCCGCGCGCCGGGCTGATCGACATAGGTTTCGAGAAAGCGCTCGTAGATGCGCTTGGCCGGCACCTCCTTGCCTTCGGCGTCGGTGATCGCCTGGATCGCTTGACTGAACTCGATCTGCAGGTTGCGCGGCAGGTTGAGGCCGTAGTCCGCGTGCAGCACATAGGCGATGCCGCCCTTGCCGGACTGCGAGTTGATGCGGATGATCGCCTCGTAGTTGCGTCCGACATCGGCCGGGTCGATCGGCAGATAGGGCACTTCCCAGTACGGCGTGTTGGCCTTGCGCAACGCCTTCATGCCCTTGTTGATGGCATCCTGGTGCGAGCCGGAAAAGGCGGTGTAGACGAGCTCGCCGACATAGGGATGGCGTTCGGGAATCTTCAACTGGTTCGAATATTCGTAGACGTCCTTCATCCGGTTTATGTCGGAGCAGTCGAGCTCGGGATCGACGCCTTGCGTGTACATGTTGAGCGCCAGCGTGACGATGTCGACATTGCCGGTGCGCTCGCCATTGCCGAACAGCGTGCCTTCGACGCGGTCCGCGCCCGCCATCAGGCCGAGCTCGGTGGTGGCGACGCCGGTGCCGCGGTCGTTGTGCGGATGCAGCGAAATGAGCAGGTTCTCGCGGTTGTCGAGGTTGCGGCACATCCATTCGATGCGATCGGCATAGATGTTGGGTGTCGACATCTCGACCGTGGACGGCAGGTTGATGATCAGCTTGTTATCCGCCGTCGGCTTCACGATTTCGGTGACGGCGTTGCAGATTTCCAGCGCCACTTCGAGCTCGGTGCCGGTAAAGCTCTCCGGCGAATATTCGAAACGATAACCGCCGCCGGCCTTCGCCGCCATGTCGGTGATCATCTTGGCAGCATCGGTGGCGATCCGCCTGATGCCGGCAACGTCCTTCTCGAAGACGACGCGGCGCTGCAATTCGCTGGTCGAATTATAGAAATGCACGATCGGGTTGGCGGCGCCCTGCAGCGCCTCGAAGGTGCGGGTGATCAGTTCCGGCCGGCACTGCACCAGCACCTGCAGCGAGACATCGGCTGAGACATTGCCTTCTTCGATGCACCAGCGGGCGAAATCGAAATCGGTCTGCGAGGCAGACGGGAAGCCGATCTCGATCTCCTTGAAGCCCATGTCGAGGAGCAGGGCGAACATGCGCGCCTTGCGCTCGTGGCCCATCGGGTCGATCAGCGCCTGGTTGCCGTCGCGCAGGTCGACCGAGCACCAGATCGGCGCCTTGTCGATGACCTTCGAAGGCCAAATGCGGTTGGTGAGACCGACCGTCGGGTAAGGTTGATATTTCCGGGCTGCCTCCGGCATGCCTCGGGCTGCCTCCGGCATGCCCCGAGCATCCTTGCCCATCTCACCGCTGTCTGCGCGGATCTCTTCTCGTGCGTTCATTGTCGTCTCTCCCGGCGGCTCGCGGGATCCGCCTTCAGGCGGATTTGGTGCCGAGCGGCGCCTTTACCAGATGTTCATTCGCTTGATGTGACTTGCCAATTTTGAGACTGGCCAAGGAGCATGCGCGTGAGCGGCGGTTCGACCGCCGGGCGCTCCTTCAGCGAACCCGGCGATCGCCGCTAAGGCCGAGAAGCAGCAGAGCGGAAGCAAGCGCGCGCACGGTCTCGCCAGCAAAGCCGGTCTGACGGGAAGCGTCGGAGGTGGCGCGGTTGATCATGGCGGTTTTCATACAGGAGCGGCTAAGGAGAGGCAAGTGGGCTGCATGGCGGCGCTGTGCGCGCCCTTCCCCACACGCGGCAAATGCGCCAGACTGGGCTGTCGACTTGGTGACAATGCCGGGGGAGGCCGTCCATGAATTTCGTGTTCTTCTCGCCGCATTTTCCCGCCAACGGCGCCGACTTCTGCGATCGGCTGAGGAAGGCCGGTGCCACCGTGCTCGGCATCGGCGACGCGCCCTATGAAGCGCTGAACGGAAAACTGAAGACGGCGCTGTCGGAGTATTATCGCATCGCCGACATGGAGGACTACGAGCCGGTGTTCCGGGCGATGGGCCATTTCATCCACAAATGGGGCCGCATCGACCGCTTCGAGTCGCTCAACGAGCATTGGCTGGAACTGGAAGCCAACATCCGTACCGACTTCAACATCTTTGGCACCAAACTCGATTTCGTGAAGAATTTGAAGCGCAAGAGCCGCATGCGCGCCTTCTTCCGCAAGAGCGGCGTCGAGACCATACCGCAGCGCAAATGCTCCGACCGGGCCGGCGCCATGACCTTCATCCGCCGCGTCGGCTATCCCGTGGTGGTGAAGCCGGACTCCGGCTCTGGCGCCTCGAACACCTTCAAGATTTCCAATACGAGGGAACTCGACCAATTTTTCAAGGACAAGCCGGAAGATGTCAGCTTCGTCATGGAGCAGTTCATCGAGGGGCTGGTGGTGACCTTCGACGGGCTGGTCAACCGCGACGGCGACGTGGTGCTGGCGGCCAGCCACCGCTACGACCAGAGCGTCATGGAGGTGGTCAACCGTGATCGCCACATGAGCTACACCTGCTTTCCTGAGATCAGCCCGGCAGTCGAGGAGGCCGGCAGAAAGATCCTCAGGGCCTTCGACGTGCGCGAGCGCTTCTTCCATATCGAGCTGTTCGAGACCAAGGACGACCGCATCATCGCGCTTGAGGTCAACATGCGGCCACCCGGCGCCTGGATGACCGACGCCATCAACTATATGTTCGACATCGACGTCTATGCGGCGTGGGCCGAGATGGTGGTCAGGGATGCCGCTGGCGGGCCTTACGAGGGCAAGTACTTCACCGCTTATGCCAGCCGCAAACGGCACCTCCACTATTTGCATAGCCATGCCGACGTGCTAGCCGCCCACGGCGACAAGATCGTCCACCATCAGGCCATCGAAGAGGTTTTCAGCCGCGCCATGGGACACTACGCCTATCAGATGCGTTCCAAAGACGCCCAAGCGCTGCGCCAGGCGGTCAATTACATCCACGCGGAAAAGGCGTGAGGCCGATGGATATTTCTTATCACAAGGGTTTTGCCCGCAACCTTGGCCGCGACATGGAATACAAGCGCTACGGCCATGCCGGGCGGCCGGTGGTGGTGTTCCCGACCTCGCAAGGACGGTTCTACCAGTTCGAGGATTCCGGCGGGGTCGCAGTGCTTTCGGAGTTTATCGACACTGGCCGCATCCAACTCTTCACCCTCGACGGCATCGATTCGGAATCCTTCTTCGCCAAGCATACCGACCCGGCCGACCGCATCGCTCGCCACGAGGCCTATTTCCGCTATGTGCGCGAAGAGGCGATGCCGGAAGTTCTCTCTACAGCGACCGAGGCCAATGGCGGGCGCACGCTGAAGCCGTTGTTTTCAGGCTGTTCGATGGGCGGCTATCATGCGTCGAACTTCGTCTTCCGATTTCCGGAACTGGGCAGCGGCGTGATTGCGCTGTCGGGGGTCTATTCGACCCGCGACTTCTTCGGAGAGGCGCTCGACGGCAACATCTTCTTCAACTCACCGCTCGACTATCTGCCTGGCATCGTCGACCAGAAACTGCTCGGCCGGCTGAAGGCGCTGAGGCTGATCTTCTGTTGCGGGCAGGGGGCATGGGAAGAACGGATGCTGGTCGAGACACGGGCGCTGGAACAGGTGCTGCGCGAAAAGTCCATTCCCGCCTGGGTCGACTATTGGGGAGGCGATGTCAGCCATGACTGGCCATGGTGGCACAAGCAACTGGTGTATTTCTTCGCCCGCTGGCTGGATGATGACCTGATGCACAGGCTGGATTGATGACCCCGCCCGATCCCATCCGACGCTTCGTCGAGGCCACCAATGAAGGTGACACTGCGACGTTTCTCGACACGTTCACGGCGGATGCATTGCTGAGCGACTGGGGCCGCACCTTCAAGGGGCGCGCAGAGATCGCGCGCTGGAACCAGTCGGACAATATCGGCATGCAGTCCCATCTCAGCATTGTCTGCGTCGCAGCTGTGGACGGCACCTATGAGGTTCGCATTGCCGTGAAGGGCAATGGCTTCAACGGTGAGGGCGACATGACCTTCACGCTGGACGGCGATCTCATCTCCAGCCTGGTGATTGCGTGACTGTCCGCACCGTAACGGTGCGGCGGAACACATCTGCGCGAGCGGGTCATTCCTTCAGGCTTCTTGCCACCAGCCGCGCCACGCTCGGCCCGACCAGCAGAACGACCAGGAAGCGGGCCGACTGCAGCGCCATGACGAAGGAGATGTCGACGTTCTGCGCGGCGGCGGCGATGATGGCGACGCTGTCCATGCCGCCGGGGCTGGTGGCCAGATAGGCGGTCAGCGGATCGACGCCGAGCAAATGGCTGATCATGAAGCCGAGACCGCCGCAAAAGGCGATCAGCGCGATGATGGAGCCGACGATCTGCGGCAGCGCCCGCGTCGCGTGACGCAGGATCGGCCGCGTGAAGTTCAATCCGATCGACCATCCGACCATCGCGTAGCTGGCGGCCAGCAGCCAGTTTGGCAATTGCATCGGCACGCCAAGACCGAGGTGAATCACCGCGCCGAAGATGAAGGTGCCGAGAAAGAAGGGCGACGGCAGCCTGAACAGCTTTCCCATCAGGCCACCGACGAGGGCGATGCCGATGGTGGCGGCGAAGGCCTGCGGATCGATCGGTGGAATCCAGACGATGGGCGGAATCTCGATACCCGATGTGTCGACCCACATGCGTGCGATAAGGGCCGCAGTCATCGAGACGAAGATGACGCGCAGATATTGCATGAAGGCGACGAGGCGCTGGTCGGCGCCCAATGCGCCTGCCATCAACACCATGGCGGTGGCCGCGCCCGGCGATGAGCCCCAAACTGCGGTGGTGCCGGGCAGGATACGCCAGCGGCTGATCAGCCAGCCGAGCAGGCTTGACGCAGCAACGGTCGCCACCACGGTGCCGAGGAACAGCGGCCATTCCCTGTAGAAGACCGGAAAGATGTCCGCAGAGATCGAAGCGGCGACAAGGCAGCCGACGATCGCCTGGGCGGCGCCGAACAAAGGGCGCGGCACGCGCACCGTGGCGCCGTTGGTGCCGGCCAGGATCGCCGCCAGCATCGGCCCGATCAGCAGCGCCGCCGGCAAGGCGGCGAATTCCAGCGCGCCGGCAAACAGGATCGAGAAGATCAGGAGGGCCAGCCACTGCCAGGCTTTGGGTATCTGCGCCATGCGTTCGACGGTCGGCTGGTCTGGCAGGGAATCCATTTTTCGGTCTTAGACCCGAAGAGGGGAGATGCGAACCCCGCGGCGGCGAAAAATGCGTCCGCTCAGGCGTCAGCCGGTTTTAACGGCGGGCAGGCCGAAGCCGCCTACCGGCTGGGTCTCGACCTGGAATTCGAAGCCGGCGATGATCGGCCGCGCCTTGGCGATCGCCGCCTGAACTTGCGGCAGTTGCAGCGAAGCCTTGTGGCTTGCCTGGTCGGTCCACACCTCGGTCACCCAGATCGCGTCGGCATCGGCCGGGTCAGTGGCGATGATGTAGCTCAGGCAGCCAGGCATGGCGCCGGTGCTGGCAAGCAGGACATCCATCATTGCGTCGCGCTGGCCGCGCGTCGCCCGCATCTTGCCGATCAGACCGTACATTGCCGTTTTCTCCGTTGGCTTCCGCGACAAGTATGCAGGTCGCCGCTCACGGCATCAACTGGCCACCATTCACCTCGATCACCTGGCCGGTGATGTAACCGCTCAACAGAGCGGACGAGAGGAACAGATAGGCGCCGACGCAGTCCTCGGGCGTGCCGGCGCGGCCCTGAGGAATGGTGGCCACCATGCCCTTCATGTGCTCCTCGGTCGAATAGCGCTCGTGGAAAGGCGTCGCGATGGTGCCCGGCGCCACCGCGTTGACGCGGATGTTGAAGCCGATCAGTTCCTTGGCCATGCCGCGGGTCACATTGGAGACGAAGGCCTTGGCCGAGCCATAAAGGCCGGCGCCGCCGCCGGCGCCATTGCGCGCCGCAATCGACGAGGTGTTGACGATGAAGCCGCCCTGGCGCTTCAGCCATGGCATCGCCTTGCGCGATGCGGTCAGCACGGAGCGGGCGTTGAGGTCCATCACCGCGTCGTAATGCGCCTCGGTCAGTTCGGCATAGGGCACGCGCCCAAGCATGCCGCCGGCATTGTTGACGAGACCGTCGAGCCGGCCGAAATGTTGCGCGCTGTCTTCGATCACGCGCTCGACATCGGCGGGGATCGAGAAATCGCCCTGGACTGGGAATACCTCGCCGCCGCCGTTGCGGATGGTCGCGGCCAGGTTTTCGGCAGCCGCCCGGCTTGAATTGTAATGCAGTGCGACGCGGCATTTCTGCGCGGCGTAGGCCAGTGCAAGTGCCGCCCCGATGCCGGTCGAAGCGCCGGTGATCAGCACGGCCTTGCCGGCGAGGTCGGGGATGACCAAAGTGGGGGTGACAAGGGCGGTTGTGGTGGCTGGCACGTCTATTCCTCCGGGACTCTCCCACTCTTCGTAGGGCCTCGCCGCCCTCATATTCAAGTCAGTAGAGGTTCAGGGCCGCAAATAGGCGTAGCCCTGACGCTGCAATTCGGCGAGCTTGACGACGCCGCCGGTCTCGGCGGCATGGAAGCCATCGAGGAGATCGGTGAGCGCAACATCCATGCCGTGCATGGTGTTGGCGCAAGCATGCGGGGTCAGCCCGTCGCGGACCAGGCCGGAAAAACGGCTGGAAATGGCAGCTGACGCGCTCTTCGACTTGAAGGCGGCGAGGGCCGGTCCATGCACGACCAGCACGATGTCGACCTTGCCGCCGGTGCCCTCATAATGGTTCTTGATATTGCCCAAAACGAAGCCGACCTTGTCGAGGTCACTGAGGTGATAGGCGACCTTCTGCCTTTCTTCCACAGCCGCCGCCTTCAGCTGGCGCAGCCCGAAGAGGCCAGCGGCCCCGGCAAGGCCCACACGGAAAATATCGCGGCGTCGCATCATGTCGTTCTCCAGTATGCAGTCCTCGCAAATTGCGTGGCTTCGGCCTCGATCCTAGCATAAATTGAAGTCACGTCCTGTCGGGCGAGGAGGGGCACATGACATCGAGGACCATTGTGGGCGCCGGACTTGGTGGCGCCTTGCTTGCCGCTGTTGCCGGCACGGCCCTTGCCGACGATACGCCTGAGCTCACCGAACTCAGCCAGGACGGCAAGGATGCCTGTTTCGGGCGTGTCTATGATGCCGCGCATCTCAAGGTACATCCGAACCAGAAGGTGGGACGGATTTTCTTCTACTATGGCAGCGATCCGGTCAGCCACCCGAACGAGGAGCCGAGCAGCGCTCCGTCCGGCTACAACGGCTTCATGGCGACGACTGTGCGCAGCGCCAAAAAGCCCGATTGGGTCGGCGGTTGGTGCGGCAAGGATGATTCGCAATCGGGCGAGATCCATTGCGGCATGGAATGCGACCGCACCATGGCCTTACTGAACGTCGATGAAAAAGGCCGGCTGATCGTCTCCGGCGTGCACCGCAACCTTTATCTCGATGCCGGCGCCGAGGAAGAGCTGGGCGAAAAGGAGTTTACCAAGCAGGCACTCGGCACGGAAGACGACGGCTTTCGGCTCGACCGCATGCCGGCGCAGACCTGCAAGGCCGAATTCGCGCGGATCGATCCGGTCGATCCGGCGCTGGGAGCACCGCTGCGTGAGCGGCTGAAACCGGACCAGCCGTTCTGCTACGGGCGCGACTACGATGCCGCGCATCTCGGCTCGCATCCCGATCAGCTTACCCACACCATCCGGGTTTTCCGGGGCCCGATCGAGCTGGCCTCCTTCGCCAAGGACGGCGATCCCACAAATTGGCCGAGCGGTGCCGACATTGCCGTTTCCGTCACTACGCGCCACAAGGCTGCCAAGGTCACGCAGAGCTACAGTTGTGCAGGCGAAGCGGACCAGTGGCACTGTGTGGCGAGCGTGAAGACGAGCGATTTCTCCTGCGACATCGCGGCCAGGGAGATTTATCTGCGCCGCGGCGCCAACGGCACGATGATGCTGGCCAACCCCAACAACAGCCTGCCGATCATCGACCTGTGCTCGAAGGCGGCCGGAGGCGAGACCGCATCCGACGACAAGGTCTACCGGCTGGAGCCGATGCCACAGGCTGCCTGCGCGCCTTGACCCTTTCGGGTCAGAAAGGACGGCATATGAACAAGGCAAAGGTGTTCTGGTCAGGCCGCTCGCAGGCGGTGCGTCTGCCCAAGGAATTTCGTTTCGAAACCGAGGAGGTTTCGATCCGCCGCCAAGGCCGGGCGGTCATCCTAGAGCCGCTCGCGCAGGATTGGGCTTGGCTCGACCAGGTGACCGGGCCGCTTGACGACGACTTTGTCGAGGCAGCGTTAGAACGACCGACATAGATCTGATGATCGCCGCTTCACGCGAACGGCACGGCCGTCGTGCCCTTGGGCAGTTTTGCCTCGTCGTCCGGCTCGACATGGATGGTGACGCGCACCGAGGGATTTTCGGCCTTCAGCGCATCTTCGATGCGGTCGCAGATGACGTGGCTGGCGCCCACCGACATGTCGGCGTCGACGACCAGGTGGAACTCGATGAAGGTGGCGCGGCCGGCAATCCGCGTCTTGAGATCGTGGACCTCCATTGCGCCCTTGCAATTGGCCGAGATGATGTCGCGGATGTGTATGTGCTCGTGTGTATCGACGGCGCGGTCCATCAGTCCGTTCATCGACGAGCCGATCACGTGCCAGCCCTGAAACAGGATGTTCAGCGCGACGATGACGGCGAGAGCGGGATCGAGGACTTGCCAGCCGGTGAGCACCGCGCCGACCAGACCAACGAACACGCCGACGGAGGTCGCCACGTCGGTCATGATGTGCCTGCCGTCTGCGACCAGTGCCGGCGACTTCTCGGCACGGCCGGCACGGATCAGCGTCAAGGCCCAGAAGGCGTTGATCACCGTCGCGACGCCGTTGATGGCAAGGCCGGTCCAGGGCTGTTCGAGCGGGATGGGATGCCGCCAGTACCACCACACTTCGTTGAGGATCAGAAGGGCTGCCAGCACGATCAGCACGCCTTCCAAAACAGCCGAGAAATACTCGGCCTTGTGGTGGCCGAACGGATGATCCTGGTCGGCCGGCTTGTAGCTGACCTGGATCGCCCAATAGGCGGCGGCAGAGGCAATGACGTTGACGATCGATTCCAGCGCGTCCGAATACAGCGCCACGGAACCGGTGATGTACCAGGCCGCCAGCTTCAGGCCGAGCACGACGAAAGCGACGATGATCGACCAGAACGCGAGGCTGGCGACCTTGCGCTTGGCGGCGTTTTTCGAATCAATAGCGGTCATTGATTGCTTCCGGCCGCCGAAACCGGAGCTAAGCCGCCTTTTCCTTGGCCTTGCGCGGCAGATGCGCAACGATGTTCTCAATGATGCGCATGCCGGCATTGTGGCCGAGCGTCATGATCGATTCCGGGTGGAACTGCACCGCAGCGATCGGCTCCTTGCTGTGCTCGAAGGCCATGATGACGCCTTCTTCCGTCTCGGCTGTGACAACGAAGCCGTCGGGCAGGCGGACCGGATCGGCGAAGATCGAGTGATAGCGCCCGACCGTCACCTCCTTGGGCAGGCCGGAAAAGATGATGCCCGGCTTCGACACGCGGATACGCGACGGTTTGCCATGCATCGGCACGTGCAGCTGCCGCAGTTCTCCGCCATAGGCCTCGGCCAGCGCCTGCAGGCCGAGGCAGACGCCGAAGATCGGCAGGTCGCGCGCGCGGGCTCGCTTGATGGTGGCGGCGCAGTCGAAGTCCTTCGGCGTGCCGGGACCGGGCGACAGCACGACCAGATTGGGTTTCAGCCGGTCGAAGACCTCGTCCGGCACAGGCGTGCGCACGGTCGAGACATTGGCGCCGGTCTGGCGGAAATAGTTGGCCAGCGTGTGGACGAAGGAGTCCTCGTGGTCGACCAGCAGGATGTTGACGCCGTCGCCGACGCGCGCGGTGGCGCGTTCGGTGTCGGCGGCATTGCCTGATTTGGCGTCGCGGATGGCGGAGATCATGGCGGATGCCTTCAGTTCGGTTTCGGCTTCTTCTTCCTCGGGAATGCTGTCGAAGAGCAGCGTGGCGCCGGCGCGCACCTCGGCGATGCCGTCCTTGATCCGGATGGTGCGAAGCGTCATGCCGGTGTTCATGTCACCGTTGAAATTGACCATGCCGATCGCCCCGCCATACCAGGCGCGCGGGCTCTTCTCGTTCTGCTCGATGAAGCGCATCGCCCATAATTTCGGCGCGCCGGTGACGGTGACCGCCCAGGCATGCGACAGGAACGCGTCGAAGGCGTCCATGCCTTCGCGCAGCCGTCCCTCGATATGGTCGACGGTGTGGATCAGCCGCGAATACATCTCGATCTGGCGGCGGCCGATGACGCGCACCGAGCCTGGGTCGCAGACCCTCGACTTGTCGTTGCGGTCGACGTCCGAGCACATGGTCAGCTCGGATTCGTCTTTCTTCGAATTGAGCAGCTTCAGGATCTGCTCCGAGTCGGAAATGGCGTCGTCGCCGCGCTTGATCGTGCCGGAGATCGGGCAGGTCTCGACACGGCGGCCATTGACGCGCACGAACATTTCGGGCGAGGCGCCGATCAGGTATTCGCCCTCGCCGAGATTGATGAAGAAGGAATAGGGCGAGGGGTTGATGCTCTTCAGCTTGCGGGAGATGTCAGAGGGCGGTGTCTCGCAGCGCTCGTAGAACATCTGGCCGGGCACAACCTCGAACAGATCGCCGCGCTTGAAGCTCTCCATCGCCTTGCGCACCAGATTGGCATATTCGCCGGGCGCATGGTCGCCGCGCGGCGGGATGCGGTCGGCGGTCTTGAACGGCTCGACGATTTCGTCGCGCGGCAATCCCTCCGTCGAAAACCCGTCGCCGGAATAATCGTAGCGGTCGGTCCAGGCCTTGGTCGAATAGTGGTCGACGACCAGGATCTCGTCGGGCAGGAACAGCACGAGGTCGCGCTGGCTTTGCTGGCGCTCCAGCTTGTAGTCGACCGGATCGAACTGGAAGGCGAGATCGTAGCCGAAGGCGCCATAGAGGCCGAGATTGGCGTCTTCCTCCGTCTTGAACAGCGCGGTGATGGCGCGCAGCACGGTGAAGACGGAGGGAACGCGGCTGCGTTCTTCTTCGGTGAAGATACGGCCTGGCTTGGCCACATCGAGGCGGATCAGTCTCTTCGACGTCTCGGCGATCGTCACGTCGTCAAGCCTGCCAAGCACCTTGCCGATCACCGGCAGAAGCACCTCGCCGCGGCTGTTCAGCGCCTCGATGTGCACTGCGCGGCCACGCGCCGAGATCACCAGCGGCGGGTCGATCATGGCGGTGTCCCAACGCGTATAGCGGCCGGGATATTCGTAATTCGAGGAAAACACGGCGCCACGGCGTGAATTCAGCCCGTCGATATAGGCGTCGATCGCGCCTTCATAAGGCCGATCATGGCGCTCGCGGGTAATCGTCACGCCACCCGCCGTGACGAAGCGCTCCGCCCCGTTCTCCAGAATTTTCGTCGTCATTGCCGTCTCCATCAGCGTCTTGGCTATTTCAGCGTCTTGGGGCAACGGACCCGGGGCATGGCTTGAAAAAACAAATGGCCGCCCGGACATTCCGTTGCGGCCACCTTCTATTTTCACGCGCACGCGTTCGAACAGGCCGCTGTCAGCGAGCCCACCACCAAACGGTCTTGATCGAGCGCATGTTCATGGCGATTCCAATAGCGGCGATTGAACGGCCGCGCAACTGGATTCAATGGAGGGCACGGAGAAGGGCATGAGCCCCTCAATCCTCCAGCGTTCCCGATCGTGCATCGGCGCTCTTCCTGTCGCCGACCAGCTTCAGCAGATCTTCGCCGGCACGGATGATGCGCCGGGAACGCCGTGTCAGGATGATGCCCGCCTGCGGCGCGAACACCTGCGTGCGGCCGTCGGCTTCACCCGGCGCATGAACGATGGTGGCGAGCAGTGCGCCTTTTGCCACACGGTCGCCGGGCTTCACGTCGTAGAGGACCGCGCCCGCCCGCGGCGCCGGCATCATGTCGATGTTTTCGAGCGGTGCAACGATACCGGTGAAGCTGCCGGGCGTGGACAAGGCCTGGTCCAGGACCACGCCGCGCCCCACCAGCAGCCGATAGAGCCCTTCGGCGTCGGCGCCGGCCAGAGCGCCGTCGACATCGAGCATGCCGCGATACTCGACCGTGGTGGCGACGCGCCCGTCGAACCGGGCCACATCGGCAGGGAGGTTCAGATACGGTGTGATCGAGGCGCCTTCGAAGGTGCCGTCGGTGTCCTCACCCCACAGGATCACCGCATCGACGCCCATGGCCGCCGCACAATCCGCCATGGCAGGCCATAGGCTGGCATGGACATAGAGGTAGGCGAGGCCCTCGTCGTCGCAGTGCAGGTCGAGCACGATGTCGTGGCCGATCGACAGCTGCAGCAGCCGCGTCTTCAGCCGCTGGTCGGCCGTGCCAAACGCGGCGTCCGGCAAGAGCGTCGGGTCAGGCGCGGCCAGCAGCGGAAAGCCGCGGTTGAAGTTGGTGCGGGTGCCCAAGTGAAAACGGCCCTGATGCTCGCCGAAATGATACTGGGCGCGGCCGATCGGATTGGCCTGGGGTACGATGGTGATATCGCCCTTGATGCGGCCTTCCGCTTCGGCCTTTTCGAGCATCGGCATCAGCGCGTCGATGGCGACGACCCCCGGCAGTTCGCCGGCATGAAGTGCCGCCTGCAGATAAGCCGAAGGTGCGGCCTTGTCGCTGCCGTCAAAGCGGAGCACTGGGAATTCGTAGGAAACGCCTTCGCTGTCGCCGGCAATGCGCTCGATCGATTTCTGCATGATACGCCTCCAGGAAAGAGGCCAAACACATGCCCTTTCGCCGATACGCTGTCGATTGGTCCAGCCTGCTGCGCTATGGGCGCAACTATTCGGCGGTCATCAGCAGCTGGCGATTCCAGCATCTGCGACATCACCGCCACGGCGACAGCCAGCGGCGCCAAAGCCGCGCCGTTGTGCGCTTGCCGCTTGCGGTCTAGCCTATGCCAGCGGCTTCAACTCCTGGGCGATGGTGGGCAGAAGTTCCGAGACGTTGGGGTGAATATGGGTTGCCCGCGCGAGCGTGCTGACCGGCGCCTTGGCGTACATCAGATCAAGCACGCAGTGGATCGCCTCGTCGCCGCCGGGGCCGAGCACCGAACAGCCGAGGATCTCCCTGGTGTCGGCGTCGACCAGGATCTTCATGAAGCCTTGCGTTTCGCCTTTCTCGATGGCGCGGCCGACGCGGGTCATCGGCCGCTGGCCGACCAGCGCGCGACGGCCGGACTTTCTTACCGCTGTCTCGGTCATGCCGCAGCGGCCGAGCGGCGGGTCGGTATAGAGCGCATAGGCTTCGATGCGGTCGCTCACCTTGCGCGGATCGTCGTCGAGCAGATTGGCGGCGACGATCTCGTAGTCATTGTAAGAGGTGTGGGTGAAGGCGCCCTTGCCGTTGCAGTCGCCCATCGCCCAGATGCCGGGCACGCTGGTGCGAAGCTGGTCGTCAACGACAATGAAGCCGCGTTTGTCGACCTCGACCCCGGCCTTGTCGAGGCCGAGATCGTCGGTGTTGGGCGTCCGGCCCACTGCCAGCAGCACATGCGAGCCGACCGCCGGCGCCTTGCCGGCGGAGAACGTCACAGCAATGTCGCTGCCCTGCCTGGCGAAGCCGATGTCGTCGGCGCCGAGATGGACGGTGATGTCTTCGTTTTCGAAGATGGACAGGATGGCGGCCGAGACATCCTCGTCCTCGCGGCCGATCAGCCGCGGGGTTTTCTCGATCACCGTGACCTCTGAACCGAAACGGCGGAACATCTGCGCGAATTCGAGCGAGACGTAACTGCCGCCGACGACGATGAGGTGGCGCGGCAGCACGTCGAGATCCATCATCGACGAATTGGTCAGGAACGAAATGTCGTTGACGCCTGGCAGGTCCGGCACCGAGGCACGGCCGCCGGTGTTGATGAATATTTTCCCGGCGCTCAGCAGGTCGTCGCCGACGCGCACGGTGTTGGCCGATTCGAAGCGCGCATGGCCGCGATAAAGCGTGCATCTGTCCATGCCGGCAATCCAGCTTTCGAGGTTGCCGCGGGCGTCGTCCGACACCTTGTCCTTGCGTGCCTTGATCGCCTTGTAGTCGACGCCGACCGGACCCGATAGCGTCACGCCGTAGTCGGCGGCGCGGCGGGCAAGATGCGCGGCATAAGCGCTGGCCACCATGGCCTTGGTCGGCATGCAGCCGGTGTTGACGCAGGTCCCGCCGACCAGCTTGCGCTCGATCAGCGCCACGCTCATGCCGGCCGCCGTCAGCCGGCCGGCGAGCGGCGGGCCGGCCTGTCCGGCGCCGATGATGATTGCGTCGAATGTCTTTGCCGTCATGCCACCGCCGCCACGATCAGCAGGCCGCCGATGATCGCCACCGCGTCCTCGATGAAGGCTGCGGGCTGGTCTTTGCCGAAAGCCAGCGCCAGACGTTTGCGCAGCTCGGCGCCGCCCAGCGTGCCGATCACCGCGCCGATTGCGCCGGCGATCAGGCCGCCGATGGTGGCGCCGCCGGTCGCCCCGATCACCGCGCCGGTGAAGGCGCCCATGACAATGCGTGCGCCGAACTGCTGCGGCACCTTGCGGCTCGGCGTCGACGGCAACTGATCGGTGACCAGCTCGACGATGGCCAGGATGGTGAAGATGCCGACGGTGATCCAGTGGCCCATGAAACCAGCCCAGGTTCCGGCGACCGGCAGCCAGCCGAGAGAAGCGCCCCAGGCGACGGCGGCAGGCGCGGTCATGGCGCGAAGGCCGGCAACGACGCCGATCAGAAGTGCAAGGATGTACAGCATGATTGATCCCCCTCGATCACACGGCCTGGGATAGCCCGGCCGGGGTAGGCTAGCATAGGATCGGCATTTGACCAGAGCCTGCGATGTCTGGCGTTACCCGATTTTTATGGACTGTGCTTTGACACCACGTTGAAACAGCAGGGTAAGACAGGAGGGCATCGCCTTGAACAGAAGCGAGCGCGTAAAAATGGCCGCGGGCGAGTGGTACACTTGCCTCGACGCAGAGCTGGAGGCGCTGCGCATCGTCGCACGCGACGCGGTGTTCGAACACAATTCCTTGCCGCCCCGGCAACGTGGCGACGTCGGACCGGCCCTGAAGCCGCTGCTCGGCGCTGTGGGCGAGGGCGCCCGGATCGAAGCGCCGTTCCACTGCGCCTACGGCTTCAATCTCTTTCTCGGCGACGGCGTCTTTCTCAATGCCGGCTGCACCATCCTCGATACGGCGCCAGTCCGCATCGGCAAGGGAACGCTGCTCGGCCCCAATGTGCAGATCTATTGCGCCGAGCACCACAAGGAGGCGGCGGGTCGACAGGCCGGGCTGGAGATCGCGAAGCCGGTCGAGATCGGTGACAATGCCTGGATCGGCGGCAGTGCCATCATCCTCGGCGGGATCAGCATCGGCGCCGGCGCCATTGTCGGAGCGGGTGCTGTGGTGACGAGCGATGTGCCGGCAAACACCAGGGTTGTCGGCAACCCGGCGCGGCCGGTCAGGCGTGGCTGAGCATCCTTTGTTCCAGCTGGATCAGCGAAGCGGCGAGATTAGCACGGTCACTTAGCAGGAGGTGGATGCAATCGCGTATCGAGCGCAAAGGCCTCCTGTATCTTCATCGCATAGGCGCCCTTCGCGACGCTCGCCTCGAAGATCAGATTCCAGCTATTCTGCGACACCGCGCTCGGAATCACCACGAACCGGTGTCGTTTGAGAAGATTGTCGCCGAATGCCTGTTGCCCAGAGCTCGGGATGCCCGGACGCAGCCAGTTAGGGTTCGGAACGGCGGCAGGGTCGACGATATGCACATCCGTGACATCGCTGATTATTGCCGCAGTCATCACATGCGCGATCGTGTCGAGCGCCCTAAAACCTTTATGGACTGCAACTTCGAGAATTGCAGTCGAAGGATCGATTGAGCAGTAGACCGCGCGCACGCCCCTGCTGTTCCATCGTCCGCCGACCCTGTATGCGCCCTCGCCACTGTCCCATGTAGGCGCAAACGCAGCCTGATCGAGACGCCAGCCAATGACGTCGGAGCCGCCAAGCACCGCCGGCAGCGGCGTCATGCATAAACACCGTATTCAAGCCGCTCGAGATAGTCTTCCACAAGCTCGACACCCGCCGGGGTTGCCAGAAGATCGATGGGACGACGCTGGTCGAGCCCGATCGCCGGGCGCTCCAGCCATTGCTCGGCTTCCGCCTGTGAACCAAACACGTCGGTCGCTTTCGACAGGATCTCCGCAAATTTCCAGGTTCGACCGCTCTGATCCTGGCTGAGAGGCTTGGAAGGGGCATCCTTCCGACGCTGGTAGGTGCGCAAGCTCATGCCGACGGCCTTCTCGAGCGAATCCGTCTTCTGGATGAAGACGAGCTGCCCAATGAGATGGTCCAGCGCCGAACCCGGCAGGCCGTGCACAAGCAGCTCATGGGCGTCCAACGCACTCCGGAGGTGCCGCGATAGAATGCGGGTGCCGCCCAGCAATCTGGCCACCTTCTGCAGTTCATTGTTTTTTGGCTTTGCAGCTGCCTTTTCCAATGCCATCGCCACGAGCCTGCCTCCTAACGTCATCTGTCGCTTTATATATGACAGATGACGCAAGCCCTTTCAAGAAGGGGCAGGATCGATTGACCATCACCTCGGCGCTTGCGCCACGAGCTCCTGCTGAGCGTTCTTCGAGAATTCGCGCCGGTACTGCGCTGGCGTGGTTCTGAGCCGCGCCGCGAAGTGCTGGCGCAGCGACGTGGCACGGCCGAAACCGGCCTCGAAGGCGATCGAATCCATCGATTTTTCCGTCGCTTCCAGCAGCCGCTGCGCCAGCGCAACGCGCTGATCGATCAGCCAGTCGCCGAAGCTGGTTCCGATCGATTTTTGAAAGCGGCGCGTGAACGTCCGGCGGGTGAGGCCGGCGGCATCGGCGACACTGTCCAGGCTGTGCGACTCGCCCAGCGTCTTGCGCACCGCGTCGAGAGCCTGTGTGAAGCGGTCGGCATTGCCGGTTCTGGCGATGGGACGTTCTATGAACTGCGCCTGCCCACCCTGCCGATGAGGAGAAAGCACAATCTGCCGGGCGAGGCGCAGCGCCGCCTCGGCCCCGCAGCGGGCCCGCACGATGTGCAGGCAGCAGTCGAGCCCGGCGGCGACACCGGCCGAAGTCACGACATCACCATTGTCGACGTAGAGCACCTCCGGCTCGACGAGAATGTCGGGATAAAGTGCCTGCAGCTGATCCGTGTAGGCCCAGTGCGTCGCGGCTCGCCGGCCCGAAAGCAGTCCGGTCGCCGCAACAGCGAACGTTCCCAAGCACAGTCCGACAATCAGCGCGCCGCGCTGGTGCGCGCGACGCAGCGCCTCGATCAGTGCCGCTGGCGGTAGGACTTCGAGATTCTTCCAGCTAGGCACGATGACGATGTCGGTGCCATCGAGCGCGGAAAGCCCGTGGGGGACGCTGATGGTCAGCCCCGCATCGGTGCGGATCGGCCCGTTCTCAATCGCGCAGACGCGGAAGTCGAAGCGCGGCAGGCCGAGCGCCGTGCGATCCTCTGCGAATACAAGGCACGGCACGGAAAGGTGGAACGGGCTGATGCCATCGAAGGCGATGGCGGCAACGATCGGATCGGCCATGACGAGCACCAATGAGGGTTGGTGCCTGGATTGTCCCAATTCTTTCGATCAATGTCAATCGGGACACTTTTTGCGTTCCAATGCCGAGCCTATCCTCGACCCATCAATGTCAAACGGGAAAGGAAAACCCCATGTCGGAATCAGCAAAAGGCAAGGCGCCACGCCGTGCCCTCATCGTCGTCGACATCCAGAACGACTATGACGGCGGCAACCTCGCCATCCAGTATCCGCCGTTTCGCGACAGCGTCGTCAACGCAGCACGCGCCATGGACGCGGCCGCCCAAGCAGGCGTCAAGGTCGTGGTTATCAAGCAGCTGGCGCCCGAGACGTCGCCAATCTTTGCTAGGGGTAGCCACGGCGCCGAATTGCATCCCGAGATATCAAGGCGAAGCCGCGATCATTATGTCGAAAAAACCTGCCGAGCGCCTTCACCGGTACCGACCTAGAGGACTGGTTGCGCGCCAACGGCATCGATACGATCACCGTCGTCGGTTACATGACGCATAACTGCGATCTGTCGACAGTCATCCACGCTGTCCATATGGGTTTTGCCGTGGAGTTCCTGTCCGACGCCACCGGCTCTGTGCCCTATGCCAACAGCGCCGGCTACGCTTCGGCCGAGGATATCCATCGCGTGGTGACTGTTGTCTTGCAGTCGCGCTTTGCGGCTGTTCTCAAGACCGCCGAATGGATCGACTGCCTGAAGACCGGCGCGCTGCCAGAACGCGACACGATCCACGCTTCCAACCAGCGCGCGCTGGCGCGGAGCGCCGCTTAAAAAATTGTCGCGGAGAAGCAAAGTGGGCGCCGCAGCGATGCGGCGCCCTCGTCATTCCGGCCTTCAGAATTCTCAGAACAGCCCTTCGATCTGGCCTATCTCGTTCAGGAAGATCTTTTCCGAAGACGGCGCCTTGGGCAGACCAGGCATGGTCATGACCTCGCCGCAGATGACGACGATGAAGCCGGCGCCGGCAGACAGCCTGACCTCGCGCACCGGCACGGTGTGGCCGGTCGGCGCGCCGCGCAGGTTCGGGTCGGTCGAGAAGGAATATTGCGTCTTGGCCATGCAGACCGGCAGGTTGCCGTAGCCGGCGTGCTCCCAGGCGTGGAGCTGGTCGCGAACCGACTTGTCGGCGATCGCTTCGGAACCGCGATAGATGCGCTGGACGATGGTGTTGATCTTCTCGAACAGCGGCATGGCGTCGGGATAGAGCGGCGCAAACTGCGACACGCCGGATTCGGCAAGCGCCACCACCCTGCTGGCGAGCTCCTCGATGCCGGCCGACCCCTTGGCCCAGTGCTTGCACAGGACTGCCTCTTCGCCCATCGAGGCGACATAGTCCTTCATCGCCTGGATCTCGGCGTCGGTGTCGGAATAGAAATGGTTGATGGCGACCACCGCCGGCACACCGAACTGCCTGATATTCTCGACGTGACGGCCGAGGTTGGCGCAGCCCTTCTTGACCGCCTCGACATTCTCCTTGCCGAGGTCTTCCTTCTTGACGCCGCCATTCATCTTCATCGCGCGCACGGTGGCGACGATGACCGCTGCCGCCGGCTTCAGGCCGGCCTTGCGGCACTTGATGTCGAAGAATTTTTCGGCACCGAGATCGGCGCCAAAACCGGCTTCGGTGACGACATAGTCGGCAAGCTTCAGCGCCGTCGTGGTGGCGACGACCGAGTTGCAGCCATGCGCGATGTTGGCGAAGGGGCCGCCATGGACGAAGGCCGGGTTGTTCTCCAGCGTCTGCACCAGGTTGGGCTGCATGGCGTCCTTCAGCAGCACGGCCATGGCGCCGTCTGCCTTGAGGTCGCGGGCGTAGACGGCCGACTTGTCGCGGCGGTAGGCGACGATGATGTCGCCGAGGCGCTTTTCCAGGTCCTTCAGGTCGGTGGCGAGGCAGAGGATCGCCATGACTTCCGAGGCGACGGTGATGTCGAAGCCCCCCTCGCGCGGAAAGCCGTTGGCGACGCCGCCGAGCGAGCAGATGATCTCGCGCAGCGCCCGGTCGTTCATGTCCATGACGCGGCGCCAGACGACGCGGCGGATGTCGATGCCGAGGTCGTTGCCCCAGTAGATGTGGTTGTCGATCAGCGCCGAAAGCAGATTATGCGCCGTGGTGATGGCATGGAAATCGCCGGTGAAGTGGAGGTTCATGTCCTCCATCGGCACGACCTGCGCATAGCCGCCGCCGGCAGCACCGCCCTTGACGCCGAAATTCGGCCCGAGCGAGGCCTCACGGATGCAGACGATGGCCTTCTTGCCAATGCGATTGAGACCGTCGCCGAGGCCCACCGTCGTCGTCGTCTTGCCTTCGCCGGCCGGCGTCGGGTTGATGGCGGTGACGAGGATCAGCTTGCCGTCCTTGTTTGCCTTCACCGACTTGATGAACTCGGCCGAGATCTTCGCCTTGTCGTGGCCGTAAGGCAAAAGATGCTCGCTCGGAATGCCGATCTTCTGGCCGATCTCCTGGATCTGCTTCTTGTCGGCGGCGCGCGCGATCTCGATGTCGGACTTCACTTCGGCCATGGCGGCTTTCCTCTGGATTGGACGGTGGAGGGGACGGGTTTGATCAGTGTGGTCGCAAGCCTGTTCGAAACAGCCCGGCACTGCAGGCGAGGGCACGTTCTAACCCTGTCGCTGCTGTGGCGTCAACCTGCATGCAACTATGTTTCCTATGAAGAAAGGTTGTGGTGTTTCCCGGTCGACCTGTCCCGGGTCTTCGCGCCCGGTTGTCGCGCCGTATAGAAGCCAGAGCACGCGTCGTTCTGCCGTCTCAAAACAGCCGCGGAATGCACGGAATGCGACAGGGTTCGCGCGCCGGTCGGCGCTTCGAGCGGTCGCGCTAGAATGCGCCGATCTGGTGCATCAGCCCCAAGCCGTCAAGCTGGCCGAAATGTTCGACCACGATGCCGTTCTCGACGCGATCAATGTTAATTACACCAACCGAGACGCAATTTCCGCTCGGTTCGACGCCATGGAAGATGCCGGTGTGCGTGCCCTGAAAGCGGCCGCGCGTGACCACCTTGTCGGCATCGCTGACATAGTCGTCGATGACGTGATGTCCGTCCGGGAATCCGACAAAGAACTCGGTCAGCGATTTGCGCCAGTCGTCGAAGCCGATCGGGTTGGCGCTGGCGAGATGAACGGCGAGATCCGGAGAGACCAGACTGGCCAGTTTATCCCAGTCTTGCGCATCGATCGTGGCATAGAAATTTCGAGCAATTTCGCGGATATCCATCGCGTGTCCTCGCTGGCTGCCGCCCACGATTGAACGACGACGAGACGATCAGGTTCCGCTCCCCGCAATGCGCAACCGAACCACTGCGACAGAAGGTTGCTGGATCCCGACCAGTACCGGCAGTGATTTCAAGCCAGGGCGTCTTCCACCAGTCGCTTGCTTCACCGATCCAGAACGGACCTGATCTCGACGAGGTTCGATCGCACCCTAAGCACATAGAATCCCATCGTGGTGAGGTGGGTGGGCATGATCCAGCCGTCCTCGCGGCCGTTGGAGATTATGAAAGGCCGGATGGCGAGCGCTGCCTTGAGCTGGCCTTCTACGCTGTTCCACAGTGGCGTGAGGCCGCGATTGTCGAGGATCTGCTGGAAGTCGTGATGCGCCGCCGTCAGGATGCCGTAATAGCCGTAGAGCTGGCCGTAGGCGAACCAGAAGCGGTCGTCAGCGCGCGTGTCGAACCAGCCGCTGTTGAAGTTCTGCGAACGGTCGCGGATCATGTCCGACGTCGAGCCTATGTCACTCGCGATCCGGTCGACGAACTGCAACAGATTGTCGGCGCGCGCGTTGAAGACAACCTCGCATTTCATCAGCCGGTCGTTGAAGGCGCGAAGGCTGCTCGCCGCCGTGCGATAGAAACTCGGCGTCGGGGTTTTCGGACCAAAGGGCCTGAGGCCGAAATACCAGGTTTCCTCATCGAAGGTGATCGCGCCGCGCGCATCCTGCAGGTTCTGGTCGATCTGGCTGGTGCCGCGTACGCGGCCCAGCGTGTCGACAAGCTCGACAGCGGTGCGCCGGATGGCCTGATTGACCCCGCGCTGGAAGGAGGCCTTGTTGTCGAGAAACGGCGTGCGGTCCCAGTCCATACCGAAGAACCCGAGCTTGTAGAGTATCATCGACGAGATCCAGGCGTTCTCGTTGACGTTGAAATCGATGAGATCGGCCGCGACCTGGACAATGGCCGAGTTGGTGCAGGTCTTGACTTCTCCCTCGACGCCAGCGGTTTCCCCGGTGGCAGAAGGAGCGGGCTGCGGCGGGGCGGTTCCGGCTGGCTGCGTGAAATTATATGCCTGCGCATAGGCGGGATTGAAATTGCTCCAGACCTGCGTGTTCCAGATGAAGTAGCCGTAGAGGCCGACCAGCATGAGCAGAGCGAGGCCGAGCACCGCCTTCAGGATCCAGCCGCGCTGCGTGTACCAGCGCCCAGCCCACATGAACGGCCACAGGATCACGCCGATGGCGAAGCCGATACCGCGGCCGATCCACTGGAAAATCCGTGTGAAGAAATTCACGATCGGATCAAGCATGGCGATGTCACCCCCTCGTCAGTCAGCCGGTCATTCAATCGGTAAGGCCGTAGAGGCGTGTGCGAAACGCCACCTTGTCTTTCAGATATGTGGTTTTCAGAACGTCCACAACATGCGATCGCCAGGCGTCGCTGAAGCCGTCATAGTCCCTGTAGAAGCCCGGTTTGTTGAACACGTAGCGCGAGACGAAGTCCTGCGGCACGAAATCCGAGATCAGCTGGTTGGTCAGCCAGGCGTCGGGATGGCCGGGCTTGGCCCGGATCGCCAGGAAACGCTGCTGCGGGAACACGTCCTCGATCTTGAGATAGCCGAGGTGAGCGATCTCGCGCTTGGCGGCGTTGAGAAAGGGAAAATTACCGTCCCTGGTGATCAGGTCGGCATGGCCGTGGATCCAGGTCTGCAGCCAGACTTTGTCGACGTCGGTCAGGTTGCGGTCGGGCTCGGCGTCGCGGATCAGCGCGCGCACCACAATCTCAGCGCGATGTTCGAGATAGCCTGATGTTTCGATCCATGAGGCACGCGGCAGTTCGATGCGGCCGGTCGCGGCGAGGAACTTGAACACCCTGTCGGCATCATTGATCGAGAGGTAGCTTACCTGCCACGGCCGCGAGCGGCGGAAGCCGGGTGCTGCCGGGTCGCTGATCACCGTCGTCATATCAGGGTCGATGAACACATAGAGCCCGCCGAAATGGCTGGTCCAATAGGCGCTGTGGCGAAAGATCACCTGATCCGGCACCAGCGCGTTCTCGCGGATGTCGCCGCAGACCTTGGCAAGCTCCACCATGCGGGTGAGCATGGCGTTGTCGCGCCAGGCGTCCGGCTCCTGCTTCAGCTGGTCGACGAGCTTGCCGAGTTCGGCGGCCTTGCCGAGCACGTCCTCCGCCGACAGCACCTTGAACTCGACCTGGTTGATCGACAGCAGATCCTCGATGTCGTCGACCTTGGGGACCGAATCCTCGATCTCGCCGTAGATGACATCCTTGATGGTCAGCGCGTCGATGGCGCGCTGGTTCGTCGACATGAACTCGAACATCAGTTGCGAGGTGTTGGAAAAGGCGGTGTGGACCACCGGCAGTTCGATCTGCGACGGGGTCAGGATGATGAAACGGCGGTTGATCTCGTTGGGATCGAGGTAGTTATAGTCGCCGCATTCCTCGGCCACCTGCGGCGAGAAGCCGGTGCGGTCGATCTCGAAGCTTTTCAGCTTCGTCGGCTTCAGGCCGAAGGCGACCAAAGCCTTGTTGTAGCGCTGGATGAGATGCGGCTCGTCGATGGTCAGCAGCCGGCCATAGATCAGCTCGTTCTCGCGCAGCAGATCGGGTTTCCGGGCGGGGCTCATTCTTCCTTCTCCCCGTTCACGGGGAGAAGGTGCCCGAAGGGCGGATGAGGGGCGGCGCAGACGCTCATCATCTTTCCTCTGAAGTTGCTGACGGCAGAAATTTCGCGTCGACAGCGATCATTTTTTTATCCAGTCGACCGTCCAGGACCGCTACGATCGTATCCAACACGCTTTTGCGACTCGCTAGGACATCAGCGTGCCACACCCGCAGCACCGACCAGCCGTTCCGGTTCATCGTTTCGTCCCTGTACCGATCCTGAGATCGATTTGCGTGCTGGCTTCCATCAACTTCCACAACCAGATTGGCTTCACGGTAGGCAAAGTCTGCAAAATATGGACCGATTGGCAGTTGACGAACAAATTTATGGCCATTCAATCTCCGTCCACGCAGTTCGCTCCAGAGTTTTTCCTCGGCGTCGTTTTCAACTTTCCGAAGTTGCCGGGCCTTTGATACTTTCGGTTCGTTTCCACCACGCATTCGCTGCCCCTCATCCGCCCTTCGGGCACCTTCTCCCCGCGAACGGGGAGAAGGAAGAACCTCACGCATTCCACAGGCCCTTCTTCTTCAACTCCTCGATCTCGCGGACCGCGCGGTCGCGCAGGCGGGTGTCGCGGATCATCTTGGTTACCGCCGCGTCGTCGGACTTGTCGGAATAGCGGAACTCCGAGTCGGCGTAGCGGTTGACCTCCTGCATGACCATCTCCATCGAGAACGGGCCGCGCAGTTCCTCGATCATCGCCTTCTTGTCGTCGTAGCCCTTGTGCATGAAGACTTCCGGCTTCTCGAACCACTCGTCCGGCAGCTCGAAGTCCATGGCGCGCATCTTGATCGCATCGGTTACGTTCTTGATGGCGCGCCCGGTGAAGCGCGGCTCGGCCTCCTTGATCATGTGCAGATAGGTGCCGATATCGGCCATCGACTTCGGTGCGCCGTTCTCCTTCATGTAGCGCTCATAGACCTTCATCAGCCCGTCCTCCCTGGGCTTCTCATGCTCTTCATAGGCTTCCATCACCGCGCGCTGGATTTCCTGGGCGGCGTAGAGCTTGTGGTCGCCGAGCGGGATCTTGTGGTTCTTGCCGGCGAGCAGCACGAAGATGTCGATGTAATCGTCGCGGCTCTGCGGCCCATCGACCAGCCAGCGGGCGCCGGCGCGCTGGCGCAGCGCGTCGTCGACGTTCTCGGGATAGTTGGAGAACATGCCGAAGGAGCAGTTGCCGCGCACCACCGTGCCGGCGCCCCCGAACGCGTCCATCAGGACCCCGGTGATTTCCTGCTGGCCGGCCGAGGCGCGATCGTCGGAGCGGCGGGCAGCCACCTGATCGATATCGTCGATGGTGCCGAAGCCGATGAGGCGCGGGTTCAGCACATTGTTGATGAACTGGCGGCAGTTCTGGCCCGACTTGCCCTGATAGGAGGAGATCTGGTCAACGCCGAAATTCTCGTAGCCGAAGGGATAGCCGGCGACCTGGCAGTAACCGTTGACGAGACCGGCGATCATCTGGATCAGCGTCGTCTTGCCGGTACCGGGCGCGCCGTCGCCGATGAAGGTGAACAGGAAGCCGCCGAGTTCGACGAACGGGTTCAGCTCGCGCTCGAAATCGTAAGCCATCAGCATCTTGGCAAGCTTCACCGACTGGTACTTGGCAATGTGGTTGCCGACGACCTCCTCCGGCTTTTTGAAGGTCATCACCAGCGGCTTCGACCGCTTGCCCGGTGCGACGTCGAAGCCGTCAAGAGTGAAGTCGTCGACGTCGATGCGGATATGCGCGTTCTCGAACGGACCGATGCCGTCGAAGCGGCCTTTTCGCGCCAAAAGCCCGTCGATGGCGACGCGGGCGAAGGCACGCGCGCGGGTCATCAGGTCGGCGTCGTCCTTCGCCCCTGATATCGCCCTGTCGAGGCCGGCAACAATTGACTTCACCGCATCCTGCGGCGTGTCGAACAGGAAGTCCGGCTCGGGCGTGTCGTTCGGTGCCTCGCCGTCGCTGTCGATCAGCTGGAACAGATAGGAGGCGAGGCTGAAGGCCGAAACATAGGCCGAGGCCGACAGCAGCTTCTTGAAGGTGGCGGCCTCGTCGCCTTCGAGCGGGGCGCGGGCGTTTTTCGCCTTCAAGCTCTCGAGATCTGAGCCTTCGGCGAAGACATCAGCGATGGCCAGCGCGATTGCCAGCCCGCGCCGGGTGCGAAACAGCAGCATGTGCTGTGCAATGCTCAGCAACTGGTCGTCGGGATGGACGGCGGCGACGGTCTTGGAAAGCTCGACCTCGCGTGTGCGGCGCGCCGAGCCGACCGAGACGGTCGAGACGAAGCGGCGGTTGGTGCCGGCAAGTGCCGTTCCGGATTCCCGCGACGGATCCTCCAGCACGACGATGCGGGTGATGAAGCTCTGCGCCGTGGCGCGGTGCTTTTCGATTGCCGCTTCCGAAATCGTGGTCAGGCCGGTGTCCATGAAGGATGCTCCGCGGTTTGACGGTCAGACGTCACTGATGACCTGTCCCTTCGACAGGATGTGGACCTTGTAGCCGGAAAAGATCTTCTGCGCCTCGCCGGCGGCGTAGAGCGCCTGATAGGCCTCATGCGGGATCAGCGCGTGCTTCTCGTAACTCGATACGCCTTGGCGCGCGGCCTCCAGATCGTCGGTGTCGATGAAGAATTCCTGCGTCGCCTTCTCGCTTGAGAAAAGTCCTTTGCGACCTGGCTTCTCGGCCTTGGAATAGACCTCCTGGATGGTCCAGGTCAGCAGCCAGGCGTTTTCCGGCTTGCGCACCTTGGCCAGCACTTCGCTCACCGTCGAATTGTTCTCGGTGATGCCTGCCGAATAGAACGGACCGAGCACGACGCGGCGCAGCTGCTTGGGATGGAGCGGCTCGAAATCCTTGTCGAGGTTGACCGCGATCGTCGCCGGCGACAGGCTGTAGGCGGAATTCTTCTCGGTGAAGTCGTCGAAACGGTGGGCGAGCTCAGGATTGAGCAGCCCGTCAACCGGAAGCGGAATGTCGACCTTGTCGTTGAGCTTGCCGTTGCGGTCGACAAGCTGCCCGATCATCTCTTCGGAGGAATCCTCGACCGTCACCATGTAGACCAGCGGCAGGTTGGCGCTGCCGTCGAAGGCGGCCCAATGGACGAGATAGTAGGGTCGCCCGGTCTTCGGATTGACCGAGACTTTTGCCGTCTGCGCCAAGGTGAACGGCCCGAAGGTCGTCTCGCTCCTGACGCCCTCCAGATAGAGCCGCTCGGCCATCGACTTCTGCAGCGCCTCGGGGAAATCCTTGTGGCGCAGGATGAAGTCGGCCATTTCCTCGCGCAACTCGTCGGCCAGGGGTATGTTGGCGAGACGCGTATCGGCCTGGCGGCGATCGTTTTCCAGTTCGAGCACGTTCTGGAAGACCGGAAAGCCGCTTTCGGCGCGCGAAATACGGAACGTCTCCACGAAGCCCAGCCGGTTGCGCCAGCAGGAAAACGAGTTGTCGAGCCGCGCGATGTATTCGGCGACGATCTTGGCGACGATGCCGTGCCGGTAGAGCGGCGAGCGATCGTCGCGCATGAATACTTCGAGGCCGCTGAGCGCCGCGGTGATCGCCGAGAAATACCGCGCTGCCGCTTCATTTTCGGGGGTCATGCAGCCAGCCCTTCGGAGCGATGCGGGTGCAGCAATTACGACTGCACGTAGTTTGCCGCATTGTGCTTCTTCAGCACGTCGTCGAAGCGGCGGGCAAAGGCATCGTCGGCCAACTTCTTGCGGCGCTGGATGTCGGCGGTCGCCACCATGTTCTTCTCGTGCATTTCGAGGAGATCGCCGATGTGCTTCTGCGAGGCCGCGCCGATGCCGGCCATGGTCTCCTCGGCGGTGTTGTCGACCTGGCTGCCCAGCGTGTTGATCTTGTGGGCGACGTCCTGCTGGGCGGCGGTCTTCAGCGAGTCTTCCAGCGCCTTGTAAAGGACGATGCGCTGCTCGGTATCGATGGTCAGCTTGTTGATCAGCGTCGACTGCGCCGCGATCTGGTTGTTGAGCGAATCGACGAAGGTCTGGAACATCGAGGTGTAGCGCTCCAGCGTCTGGCTTTCGGCCAGCAGCTCCTGCTCCTTGGCCTGCTTCTCGTTGTACTCCGTGGCCAGTTTCGAACGGTCGCCTTCGAGCTCGGTGCGCTCCTTCTGGCTGATCGAGGCGGCGATCTTGTTCTCGATGTCGAGCAGCATCGGATTGAGCTCCTCGATACGCTTCTGCACGGTCTCCAGATTGGACATGGTCGCCTTGCGGCGCTCGATCACCTGCGACAGGCTGGCCTCGGAGGTCTTGTAACGCTGGTCGAGGATCTGCTTCTGCGCCTTGAGGATGCCGACGATGGTGTCGGATTTCGCCAGAAGCTCCTGCAGATTGCCGGCCAGCGACATGTTGCGGACGCGGTCGGTGCGCATGCGTTGCTTGCTCTGGTCGGAAAATATGCCGACGAGGCTTTCCCAGCCGGTGTAGTTCTTCATGCTCTCGAATTCGGCGCCGAAGACGTTGGTGGCGTCCTCCAGCCCGATGATCAGGTCGGCGATGTTGCCTTCCATCACCTTCTGCTGCTTCAGCACATCCTCGATGCGGGCGTTCTCGAGGTCGAAATTGGCGTCGCCGATCTTCTTGTCGGTCTTGGCGAGCGTGTCGAGCACCGTGCCGGACTGCTCGATTTTCGTGCGCATGTCCTGCACGACCTGCTTGGTCTTGGCAATTTCGGCATCGAAATTCTGCAATGTCGCCATAGGGGCCTCCCGCTTCGGCATCTGTTTCGTGTCGCGAACCGCCGCGAATATATGTGTGGCATGGGGGGAAGGGAAGGCGGAAGATTAGGAGTTTGCGAAGGATAGCGCCGAAACCCGACACAAAAAACCCGCCTCGGCGGCGGGTCGTCGGCGCAATCAGCACCATGGCCAAACTACTAGCATAACTGCCGTCACAAAGCAACGAATAGCTCCCCGATCGCGGTTCTTCTTGCCGGTTCTTTCCCCTCCTCCTCGCACCGTTCGATGCGCACGCAACGCGGAATAGCGCTGGTCAGGCTTGATGCATGTCGCCCAAAAGTGCGCAGCGGTTTTGGGACAACGACACGCATAACAACGAGAACTGAAGCGGGGGGGGGGGGGGGGGCGGCCCGCGGGGGGGGGGGGGGGGGAAAGAAAGAGGGGGGGGGGGGGCGCGGGAGATGAAGAAGCGCAAGGGGGGGCGCGG
>NZ_JBVVPW010000033.1:0-72343 GCF_055811385.1 Mesorhizobium sp. WSM4849 | reverse complement strand
GCAGGGGTCGGCGTTCGAGAATCTGGTGGCTCCGCCATGGCCCGACAGAATCACGCCGCCCGCCAAACCGCCACCCACTCTAACCCGATACACCCGAGTCATAACGCCGCGCCCGCCACCGGTTTTGCCCCGGTTACAAAGTTTTGGTATCTAAGTGCTTGATTTTGCTTGGCTGGGGAACCTGGATTCGAACCAGGACTAACGGAGTCAGAGTCCGTGGGTCTACCGTTAACCTATTCCCCAGCAGGCGCGATTGAAGAAAACCGCGCGGGCAGGGCGACGATGGCGCCGCGCGTGCCTTGTAGCCGCCGCCGGAAAATAGTCAAGCCTGCCCGGCCATTTCAATCGGGACGATTGCTTCAGGTTTTGACTTGCCCTCACTCTTGCCCATTCCGGGGCGAGCCGCTTGTCTCGTGGGCTCTCCCTTCTCCCCTTGTGGGAGAAGGTGGCCAGCGAAGCTCGGTCGGATGAGGGGTGTTCCAGCTTGGCATCGCCGCGTTCCGTCCAACCATCCGGCTCGGCGCTGCGCGTCGATCCACCTTCTCCCACAAGGGGAGAAGGAAGAAGGGGCGGTGCCCGGGCGGTGCCCCTCAATTCTCACCCCGCCCGAGCTGTGAGTGCTCGAAATACAGCACGACGCCGAGCGCTATCACCAGCGGGATGATCAGGTAGAACAGCCGGAACACCAGCAGTGCTGCCAGCACGGCAACCGGGTCCATGTGCGAAAGTCCGGCGAGGAAGACGACCTCGAACACGCCGAGCCCGCCCGGTGCGTGCGAGATCTGCGCGATCGAGAACGACACCAGGAAAACGCCGAGCACGACGAAATAGCCGGGGTTGCCTGATACGGGCAGGGCGAAGAAGATGATCGCCGCCGCTGCCAAAAGCTCGATCGGGCCGATCAGCAATTGCCGCGCGACGATCGGCAGGACCGGATAATGGACATGGAAGCTGCCGATCTTCAGTGGCCTGAGATGCAGCCAGCTGCCGAAGACATAGGCCGCCACCAGCAGCAACATGGCGACGCCCGCGGCTATGGTCAGGCCATGGTGCGGTACGCCGGAGAACCGGTCGATGATTTCAGGCTCGAAGACCAGCACGAGGCCGGAGACGAAGATCGTCGACAGCACGAAGGTGATCCAGCAGATCGCCACCAGGACTCCGACATCCTGCCCAGTGAGCCCCCTTGTGCCGTAGGCGCGGTAGCGGATCACGGCGCCGGAAAACACCGAGCCGCCGATATTGTGCGACAGCGCGTAGGTGGTGAAGGAGCACAGGGTAACGAACAACCAAGAGACCTTCTTACCGATATGCAGGAGCGCTATGTGGTCGTAGCCGGCCAGCGACGCATAGGCGATAACGGAGCTCAGCGCGGCAAGTACCCAGCCGCGGGCAGGGATGGCGACGATGCCGTCCCAGACGTCGTCGAGCGAAATGCCGCGCAGCTCATGCAGCAGCAGCCACAGCGAGAAGACGACCGCCGCAACGCCGACGACCGGCCAGAAATAGCGCCTCCAGTTCATGGCGTGACGATCATGCGCTGCAGCCCCGTTGCCCCTTCCGGTTCGCGTCAGGAACTGCCCGCGATTCCGAATGTCCATTCCCGCTATTTCAGAAATGCCTTATCGAAGCCGGCTATTCAACTGCGAAGGCGTGCTTCGGCGTTGGCGCCTTCCCTTGTGGGGGAAGGTGGATCGGCGCGCAGCGCCGAGCCGGATGAGGGGTGTTGGAAGAAACTCGGCTTAAAAAAAGCGAGTAATTTGAAGTGATTACGTCTTCAACGCCGCGATCCGTCCAGCACCCCTCATCCGACCGAGCGGAGCCTGTCCTTGGGCTTGCCGGAGGCAAGACCCGTGGGCTCGGCCCCCTTCTCCCACAAGGGGGAGAAGGGGTCACCACCTCAGCGCCCCTCCCGCGAACGCATTTCATGTCTTGGTGATCCGGCCCGGCGCTGCTAGTCTGGCGGCAACTTAGAACACGTGAAAGCGCCTGCTGCGTCCGGTCTCCGGTTCGCGCGGCGCCGGAAGGAACGACAGTGGAAGACCACGACACCGGCGCCGGCGCGCCGGAAGTGGGCGTGTCCAGGGCTTCGCCGCCGCCTTCAGGCCAGGCAAGCCCACCCGCCGGCCGGCACAATGGCCGCCCGGTGCAGGCTTGGTCCGGTGATGGACAGACAGGCGACGCGTCCCAGCACCAGAATGGCCAGCAGAAGGCCAAGACCAGGAAGCGGCGCAAGCGCCGGCGCGGCCGCAAGGTTTTTGTGCGCGATGACGCTAACCTCGCAGCGGCCGGACTGTCGGCGCCCGCCGGCAGCGCTCCAGCCAGCCGTCCGCCCGAGGCGATCGTCGCGCCTTTGCCGTCAGTTGCGCCAAGCAGGCCGGAGCAGGATGTCCGCCGCCCGCCGGTGCAGGAACTGCCGGTGTTTGCCGCACTCGACCTCGGCACCAACAATTGCCGGCTGCTGGTGGCGGTGCCGACGCGGCATGGCCAGTTCCGCGTCATCGACGCTTTCTCGCGCATCGTCAGGCTGGGCGAGGGCCTCACCGCCAATGGCAGGCTTGGGCAGCCGGCGATGGACCGAGCGGTCGAGGCGCTGAAGATCTGCGGCGACAAATTGCGCAGCCGCAAGATCAGGAAGGCAAGACTGATCGCCACCGAGGCCTGCCGCACGGCCGCAAACGGCGCCGAATTCCTCGACCGCGTCGAGCGCGAGGCGGGCTTGAAGCTCGAGATCATCGACCGCCAGACCGAGGCGCGGCTGGCGGTTTCGGGCTGCGGCTCGCTGGTCGACCGCGACACGCAGGGCGTTGTCCTGTTCGACATCGGCGGCGGCTCCTCGGAAATCGCGCTGATCGATCTCACCGGCCACCGCTCGCCGAGGCTCGCAAACCACATCGTCTCGTGGACATCGCTGCCGGTCGGCGTGGTCTCGCTGGCCGAGCGCTTCGGCGGCCGAACCGTCACCCGCGAGGTTTTCGCCGCCATGGTCGAGGATGTGGCCGTGCGCCTGCACGCCTTTGACGGGCGCGACCGGCTGAGCCATGTGCTCGCCAGCCCGAAATTCCACCTGCTCGGCACCTCGGGCACGGTGACGACCCTGGCCGGCGTCCACCTTGACCTGGAACGCTACGACCGCCGCCGCGTCGACGGGCTGTGGATGGACCGCGACAGCGTCGACCGCATGGTCGAAAAACTGGTCGGCTGGGATTTCCAGCAGCGCGTCGCCAATCCCTGCATCGGTGCCGATCGCGCCGATCTGGTGCTGGCCGGCTGCGCCATCCTGGAAGCGATCCGCGCAGTGTGGCCGTCGGAAAGGCTGCGCGTCGCCGACCGCGGCCTGCGCGAAGGCATATTGAGCGAACTGATGGCCGACGACGGCGTCTGGCGCAACAACGGGCGTGGCAGAGCATGATCCCGAACCGAAGGACCGCGTCAGCGAAAAGTGGCAACCGGTTTTCGCTGGAGATCATGCTCAAACAAGAAGTCAGGCAATGACCAAGAAACCGCAAAAACCGGGCTCGGCCGGCATTCGTGTGCTGAAGACGCGGATCAAGAAGAAAAGCGGCCTGAAGGAATCGTCTCGCCGCTGGCTGCAGCGCCACATCAACGACCCTTATGTCCAGCGCTCCAGGGCCGATGGCTACCGCTCGCGCGCGGCCTACAAGCTGATTGAGATCGACGACAAGCACCATCTGCTCAAGCCCGGCATGAAGGTCATCGATCTTGGCGCGGCGCCCGGCGGCTGGTGCCAGGTCGCCGCCGCGCGCACGAAATCGACGGCCGAACACCCGCATGTCGTCGGCATCGACTATCTCGAGATGGATGCGGTGCCCGGCGCGCCGGTGCTGTTGATGGATTTTCTCGATCCGCAGGCGCCGGAAAAGCTCGCCGAAACGCTGGGCGGCCCACCGGATATCGTGCTCTCAGACATGGCCGCACCTACCACCGGGCATAAAAGGACCGATCACATCCGCACCATGTATCTGTGCGAGGTGGCAGCCGATTTCGCGCTTTCGGTACTCAAGCCGGGCGGTCATTTCCTCGCCAAGACTTTTCAGGGCGGCGCCGAAAACGAGCTGCTCGCCAGGCTCAAGCAGAATTTCCGCTCGGTCCACCACGTCAAGCCGCCGGCCTCGCGCGATGAGTCGGTGGAGCTTTATCTGCTGGCGAAGGATTTTAAGGGCGGAAGCGGCGCAGGGTAAAAATCGCCCTGTAGTGATCCTGAGCGCCCCCCCTCTGTCCCTGCCGGACATCTCCCCAAGGGGGGAGATCGGACGTCATCGCGGTCTTTGCAAACCTTCGACGGTGCAGGAGTGCGTGGAGCGGCGAAGCTGCCAATCTCCCTCCTTGAGGGGGAGATGGCCGGCAGGCCAGAGGGGGGTGCTGTCCCGCCAGCGCTGGAGGGCGCCACTCCTCAACTCCCAGACGCGTCCGGATTTGAATGTTGCATCGCCGATTGCTTGCCAGTCCCTTGGGGGCAAAGGGGCAAGCCGACACGCAGGGCGGTTACCACGGGTGGGGTCGGATGTCGCCTTAACTTGCCGTCACATTTGTGCGACCCCTGGCAGCCGCGCCAGTCCGGAGCCCTGCGAAGAATGGCGCCTAAATAAAAAAACCGCCTCGGCGGCGGATTGCTGGCGCAAATCAGCACTATGAATAAATTCCTAGCATAGTTGCCGTCACAAAGCAAGACAGATGTGCTAATCACTTCAGCAAAAGCCGTCCCTCGCCCCGTCACTATACGGGGAGAGGATGCCGGCAGGCAGGTGAGGGGCGGCGCGAACCTGAAGCGATTGCCCTGAGCCTGAGCCTCTTCCGCTGCTGTCCAGACACTCAATCCGTGCAGAGCAGCGGCGAATGCCGGCCACCGATCCGTCACTGCGAAAGGCATTAAGCTGAATTCGCAGCCCTCCTGTCCACAAGCAATCGGCTTTTCATCGGCGACGGGACGTGTTACGAGCCAGCGCCAATCCTGAAAGGGAAGAAGACGAGTCGGCGCTGTCCATCCGGTCCAGCGCTTTTCATGCATTCCGAGGGCTGGCCATGGCAAAAATTATCGAGACGTCCACGGGCGCATTGGCGCTGACCTTTGACGACGTGCTGCTGCAGCCGGGTCATTCCGAGGTCATGCCCGGCGAGACCGATATCCGCACCCGCATTGCCGGCGACATCGACCTCAACGTGCCGATCCTGTCCGCCGCCATGGATACGGTCACCGAGGCGCGTCTGGCCATCGCCATGGCCCAGGCCGGCGGCATCGGCGTCATCCACCGCAATTTCTCGCCGGCCGAACAGGCCGAGCAGGTGCGGCAAGTCAAGAAATTCGAATCCGGCATGGTGGTCAACCCCGTCACCATCGGCCCCGACGCGACGCTCGCCGACGCCTTGGGGCTGATGCGCACCTACTCGATCTCGGGCATTCCGGTGGTCGAGAATGGCGGCGCCGGCGGGCATACGGTCGGACGGCTGGTCGGCATCCTGACCAACCGCGACGTGCGCTTCGCTTCCGACCCGGCGCAGAAAGTCTACGAACTGATGACGCGTGAGAACCTGATCACGGTCAAGGAGAACGTCGATCAGGACGAGGCCAAGCGGCTCCTGCATCAGCACCGCATCGAAAAGCTGGTCGTGGTCGATAGCGACGGCAATTGCGTCGGGCTGATCACCGTCAAGGACATCGAGAAGTCGCAGCTCAATCCGCACGCCACAAAGGACGTGCAGGGGCGCTTGCGCGCGGCGGCCGCCACCAGCGTCGGCGATGACGGTTTTGAGCGCGCCGAGCGGCTCATCGATGCCGGCGTCGACCTTCTGGTGATCGACACCGCGCATGGTCACTCGCAACGTGTGCTCGATGCGGTGACGCGGGCCAAGAAACTGTCCAATTCGGTCCGCATCCTGGCCGGCAACGTCGCCACATCAGAAGGCACGCTGGCGCTGATCGATGCCGGCGCCGACGCCGTCAAGGTCGGCATCGGGCCGGGGTCCATCTGCACCACCCGCATCGTCGCCGGCGTCGGCATGCCGCAGCTTTCGGCGATCATGTCGGCGGTCGAGACGGCGCAGAAATCGGGCGTCTCGGTCATTGCCGACGGCGGCATCAAATATTCCGGCGATCTCGCCAAGGCGCTCGCCGCCGGCGCCAGTGCCGCCATGATCGGCTCGCTGCTGGCCGGCACCGACGAGAGCCCGGGCGAAGTCTATCTGCACCAGGGCCGCTCGTTCAAAGCCTATCGCGGCATGGGCTCGGTCGGTGCCATGGCGCGCGGCTCCGCCGATCGTTATTTCCAGGCCGAGGTCCGCGACACGCTGAAACTGGTGCCGGAAGGCATCGAAGGGCAGGTGCCTTACAAAGGACCTGTGTCCGGTGTGCTGCACCAGCTTGCGGGCGGCCTGAAAGCCGCTATGGGTTATGTCGGCGGGCGCGATCTTGCCGATTTCCGCGACCGCGCCACCTTTGTACGCATATCCAACGCCGGACTTCGTGAAAGCCACGCCCATGACGTCACGATCACCCGCGAAAGCCCGAACTACCCCGGCGGAGCCTAACCAGCTCGCACGAAGCCTGACGGCAATGATTCTGCGGCTGTCACGTCATGCTGCCGCGCTCTGTTTTGTCGCGATGGCGGTTTTCGTCGCCATGACGGCGATGGAGTTCCTCTATTTCCGCCAGCTGAGTGGTGGCCTGCCGTCGCTCGATTTGCGCTGGACCGGGTTTACCCCGGATGAGGGCATGGCCTGGCTGACGGCGCTCGGCCGGCGCGGCAGCGAGATCATTCTGGTCTGGCACTACCTGACCTTCGACCTGCTGTTCCCGGCGCTGCTGTCGCTGACGTTGGTCAGCCTGATCCTGGCTACGGGGCGGCGGCTGAAGAACTTCCGGGCTCTGTCCGCGCAGCTTCAATCGCTGTTCGCGCTCGTCCTGGTGCTGCCCTACACGCTTGCCGATTATGCGCAGAACATCGCGGTGGCCCGCCTGCTCTCGGATTTCCTGTCGGCCAATCCGGATTCGCTGTCCTTCGCCTCGGCGCTGATCGTCACCAAATTCGCGCTTCTGGCGATACCGGTGATCGTCATCACAGTTTTCCACCTGGCCGGTCAGCCGCGCCAGCGTTGACTCCCCTTCTCCCATAACAAGGCATAACAAGGGGAGAAGGATGTGGCAGACGCTACAAATCGAACAGCGCGATCTTGCGCTTGTCGAACTTGATCGCAATCTCGCCGCGCACCAGTTTGAGCGCGGCGTCGCCGAACACGGCGCGTCGCCAGCCTTGCAAAGCCGGCACGTCGGCCGCCTCGCCCTCGGCGGCGATGCGATCGATGTCGTCGCTGGAGGCCAGCACCTTCGAAGCGACGCCCTCCTTTTCGGCGACGATACGCAACAGCACTTTCAGCAATTCCGCGGCGGCATTGGAGCCTTCGGGCGGCTGAAAACTCTTCGGCAGCTTCGGCATCTCTTCCCTGGGCAAGGCAAGCGCGGTGTTGATCGCGCCCAGCAGCGCCGTTGCCGTCACTGAGCGTTCCCAGCCTTTCGGCGTGGTGCGCAGCTTGCCGAGTGCTGCCGCATCGCGCGGCGCCTGCTGCGCCACTTCGTAGATGGCGTCGTCCTTGAGCACCCGGCCGCGCGGCACGTCGCGTTCGCGCGCCTCGCGCTCGCGCCATGCGGCCACCGCTTGCACGATCGCCAGCTCCTGCGGCTTGCGCAGCCGCATCTTCAGCCGCTTCCAGGCGTCCTCCGGATGCGGATCGTAGGTTTCACGCGCGGTCAGCACCTCCATCTCCTCGTTCAGCCAGTGAGCGCGGTTTTCCCGCACCAGCTCGGCGCTGAGGTGCTGGTAGACCTCGATCAGATGGGTGACGTCGGCAAGCGCGTAGTCGAGCTGTTTTTCGGAAAGCGGCCGGTGGCGCCAGTCGGTGAAACGTGAGGACTTGTCGAGCCGAGCGCCGGTGATCTTCTGGACGAGCTGGTCATAGGAGACGCTGTCGCCGAAGCCGCAAACCATCGCCGCCACCTGGGTGTCGAACACCGGATGCGGCACCAGATCGCCGAGATGAACGATGATTTCAATGTCCTGGCGCGCCGCATGGAAGACTTTGACGACGGCCTCGTTGGCCATCAGCCTGAAGAACGGCTTCAGGTCGATATCGGGTGACAGCGGATCGATCAGCGCCGTCACCCCGGGCGCCGCCATCTGGATCAGGCAGAGGATCGGCCAAAAGGTCGTCTCGCGAATGAATTCGGTGTCGACGGTGACGAAATCCAACTTTTCGAACGCGGCGAGAGCGGTCTCAAGTTCTTCTTGGGTGGTGATGACGTGCATCAAATCGCTTTTGGCAAAGGGTAAGGTCTCCTTCAATTTCAGCCGCGCGGGCTTTCGTCAAGCCGCAGCCTCGGTTCAACACATATCGGGCCGTCATCATTGCTTCGCAGGCCCGTCGGAATCGTCGTTGCGCTTGGCCAGCTTGGCGAACACCGTCGATGTGCGCAAAAGGCCGATGAAACGGCTGCGATGGCCGGCCGGCACCCCGGATCGCACCTGCATCCGGTACAGGATGACGAGGACGAAGATGGCGTAGACGGTGGCGGTGAACACGAACAGCGCGCTTGGCCCGAAATACTGCATCGCCGTCGAGGCGGCGAACGGCCCGCCAATGGCGCCGAAGGAATAGAACAGCATCAGCGCCGCGTTGATCAGCACAAACTCGCCCTTGTCGGCGCGGTCGTTGGAATGCGCCGCCGATAGCGAGTAGAGCGGCATGGCGAAGCAGCCGAAGATGAAGACGATCACGAAGTTGAGGGACGGGTCGCTGCGCGCCCAAAACACCAGCGCCAGCGATGCAAGCAGCGCGCAGCACGTCGTTATCAGCAGCACAGAACGCCGGTCCCAGCGGTCGGACAGGTAGCCGAGCGGATACTGGATGATGGCGCCGCCGAAGATGCCGACGCTGACGAAGGTGACGACGTCGGTGACCGACATGCCGATCTGTTCGGCGTAAACCGGCGACAATGTGCGGAAGGCGCTGTTGGTGACACCGACGGCAATGCAGCCGAAGCAGCCGAGCGGCGAAATCCGCCAGACGCGGGCCAGGTCGAGCTTGACGTCTTCCGGCGGGGTCGGGTTGGAGCGGTCGCCGAGCGACACCGGCACCAGCGAGAGCGTGATCATGATCGACATGACGGCGAAGATGGCGAAACCGCCGGCGCCGACGATCGGGATCAGGAACTGTGCGCCTGTGACCGAACCGATGTCGACCATCCGGTAGATGGCCAGCACCCGCGCGCGGTCCTTGTTGGCGGCCCCGGAATTGAGCCAGGCTTCCATGATGGTGAACAGGCCGGCGAAACAGAACCCGCCGGCGAGCCGCAACGCGCACCACATGATCGGGTCGACGACCAGCACCAAAAGCAATGTTCCCGCCGAAGCGATCGCCGCCAGCGCGGAAAAAGCGCGGACATGGCCGACGGCCTTCATGATGCGGGGGACGGCGAGGCAGCCGAGCAGGAAGCCGGCGAAATAGAACGTGCCCATCAGGCCGATGGTCGAGGCCGAAAACCCCTCCTGCGCGCCGCGCAGCGCGATCAGGGTGCTTTGCAGGCCGTTGCCGCCGAGCAGGATGCCGGCGGCGATAAGGAGCGGGATCAGCGGGCGCATGGAGGACATGAAGGAAGGCCTGTCGTTGACCCTTCTTGAACCATCGCCCGCGCCAATGCCAGCGGCAATTCCCGGCGGTTAGCAGGCCAGCACCGACAATCAGTTTCTCATTTTGATTTTTAGCTGAGGGGCGATCTTTCGCGCTCCCGATGGCGCGCTTGGATGGTGGGCGTCCTACCGCAAAATTCTGTTTGTCATCAGCCATTTCACGGAGCGGGGCCACGCGTAATTCGCACCCATGCGAAGATCGGTAAAGCCTTGGGAAACAGATTTCCCGGTTTCAGTGTCGAGGATGCGAATGAACATGGTATGCTCTGTTCGGTTGACACGCGTCACGACGCCCAGCAAGGCAAGAGAGGCGCCGTGTTCTTTGGCGATTTTGCCTTCACAGCCGCCGCAGTTGCGCAATCCGTGCGGCGCAACCGCCTGCTCATCCCCCGCCGGCACATCAACCACTGTAAAACGTCCGGACTGGGAGAGCATGTCCTTCGCCATTTGTGCCGACTCGGACAGATAGCGCCTATCGTGTTCATCCGGCGGAATTATGCCTGCGCCAGCGCTCTTGTCTTCCAATTCGAATGGAAACACCTCGATTGACATCGGCGTTGTCTGAGCGTGTGCAAATGTGCAGGTGCCAACAAGCAGCGTCATCAGGACAGTCAATGTGCGAATGCGCATGGTAGTCCTCCCGTCAGTATGACGATGACGGCCATTGTACACGGCTTGACCACCCTGACCACGATCAAGGCAGAAGGTAGCAGTCGGCTTCCGTCAGTCGAAGCGCCTTCCCTCGGTCAGGCCTTGAGCTCCGACACCCCGACTCGCGCGTCTCGTGAGGAGGATCGACCGAAGGCAAAAGCGGTCAGAGGCCCGACGAGCAACCACTGCACGACCGTGAATGCTGTCTCGATCGTGAGGTAGTCGGGAACCGATGCCATCACGTTTTTTGCAGCGACGGCGAGCGTGGTGAAGCTCCACGACAGAACGGCGCCGAAGGCTGAGTAGACCAGTCCGCGCGACAGAATTGTACCGCTCCGCCGCGCAAACGCCTGTTCGTAGACCCAGGCGAAAAGGACTGCCTGGATCAGCATCGACAGGAAACCAAACGCGATGATGATGTTGCTCCGATAGATCGCAAGCTCCGCGTAATAGCGCTCGAAAAGGATCAGATGCCAGACAAATCCGAGCGCGAATGTCGGCACGACGTAGGCAAGAACACCAAGGAAGAAGCGTGTCATTTCCGTTTTCCTTTCGTCAAAGCCGGCTTCTGGCCGGGCAGCTTTGGCGGCAGGGTCTGCACGAAGGCGATCGCCGGTTGGAGCCACCTGCCGACTGCTTCACCGGTCAGCGCCGGGGGATCGACGTAGATGTAGCCTTCCATTACCCGCCCCCTCATCTTCATCGGACGCGCTCCGGGCTCGGCAAGCGCTTCGTGCTGGCGGTCCTTGCCGACGCGAACCAGCAAACCGCGCCGGGACGCAGCCGCGACCATGTTGCCGTTCAGCATGAAACCTAGCCCGCCGAACATCTTGACTTCGCGGATATCACCGACGCCCGCGAGAGCGGCACGGACGCTTGCGGCAAGCTCGTCAGCGGTCATGCTGCAAATCCTGTGCTTCGAGCAACGCGGTCAACTGATCCAGAGCACCACGCCAGCCGACGGCGTGACGCACGATCGCGTCGCTGCGCGTAAGCTTTTCATGGCGGATGACGAGTTCGCTGCCGGCGCCGTCCGGCGTGATGATCACCGTGACCTCCGACTCGATGCCTGCATGCTCGTCCGGCGGCTCGATTATCCACGAAAAGACGATCTTCGCAGGCTGCTCGATCGATAGAAAAGCGCCACCGACGATGACGATTTCTCCTTGCTGCCGCTGGTAGGCGAAGCGATAGGCGCCATTGACGTGGAACTCGAACTGCAGGACGGTGAGTGTGATCTCCGGTGCCGGCTTCAGCCATCTTCCGACCAGCTCGGCCTCGGCAAAGGCGGCAAACACTTCCTCGGGCGCGGCGCTGAAACGTCTGCGCACTTCGGCGACGGTCTTATCGATGGTCATCGTTTGCGCCCTCCGACAAAAGGCGATCGAGCTGCTCGACCGCACCCGTCCAGAATGCCTGATGGCGCGCGATCCATGCCTGCGCATCCTGCAGAGGCTCTCGGCGCAACCGGAACTGATGAACACGCCCCTCAATGGCGCGTTCAATAAGCCCGGCCTGCTCCAGCACCTTCAGATGCTTGGAGATCGTCGGCTGGGTAGAGCGAAATTGGCGGCCGAGTTCGCCGGCGCTTCTGGCCTCACCTCGAGCGAGCGCATGAATCATTGAGCGACGCGTCCCGTCCGCCAAAGCGTGAAACGTTCGATCGAGACTGGCCACCTTTTGCATAGCCATATGGCTATACGTCATTCGAGCGGCAAATGCAAGGACGTGCAAGGCCGAAAATCCCTCTGCGCGCTGCGTCATACCCTGAAGGGGGCCCGGCTGGTTCCAGCAGGAAGCAGCCTGGCTGTATATTCCACCGTGCTTGCTATACTCCACCGGGCAGTCACGCAGGGGGCTTCACATGTCAGGCTATTTCGGCACAGAGGTTCAGCAGCGCCTGCAAGCTCAAGCTGAGGCGAGTGTCGACTTCATCAATGCAACCCCCGGCGCGTGCCAGACCGGGCGCACTATGGGGTGCGACGATCCCGACCGGTTCGGGTGGGAAATGATCGACAAGATACTCAATCGCGACGGCATCTGCGGCTTTCGTATGATACCTGCAAGCAAGGCGGATGAGCTCAAGTCGCGATTGGCCAAGGGGGGCTTCCGTTTCGATTCCTGGGACGTATTCTCCGCCGACCAGGCAAGTGCCCTGGCGGCATCGGAGGCGATTATCGGCCGGGGATTGCCCGATGGACTTCTCGATCAAGACATGGCGGCCGAGCCGGATGGTGAGTATACGATCCGCATCCAGGCCTTCATGGCGGCGTTGGGCGTGGTGCCGTTTTCGGGGTCGCTGCTTGCCGGAACCCTGGGGCCGGCGACGACGGTAGTGGTTGGTGACGAGAGGGGACCGTCGTGGCAACCGCGCATGGCTACCTGGCTCACAATTCCCATAGCATGGGTCGGGCTGGTTGCGGTCGCGCAATCGCAGAGGGGTCGAGGGCTTGGCAACTACGTCAACGCTCGCATGATCGTCAGTGTGGTTCGCGATTTGCATGCGACGCACATTTATGAGCTCGTATCGGCCTCGAACCTACCGTCCCGACGAATGGTGGAATCATGTGGACTTCGTCGCGATCCCGCTGTTGTGTGCGGGGTTGCCACGCTTGGCGATGGTGCGCGCTTCACCCGCTAACCACCATTGGCGGTTGATGTTGGACCAGGGCTCATTCCGAGCGATGACCGCTTAGGCTCGAAGCCGAACTTCGAACCGAGATGCTGCCCGTGCGCCGCCTGCCTTGACAAAGGCGGCCTCTCATGTGCTTTTCGCGCAAATTTTCGGGCCGGGCTATCATGCCTTGGCCGCAATCAAACATCCGGACCTACCAATGACAATGCATCGTTACCGCAGCCATACCTGTGCCCAGTTGAGGAAGAGCGACGTCGGTTCTTCCGTTCGCCTGTCGGGCTGGGTGCATCGCGTGCGCGACCATGGCGGCTTGCTGTTCATCGATTTGCGCGACCACTATGGCCTGACCCAGATCGTCGCCGATCCGGATTCGCCGGCCTTCAAGATTGCCGAGACGGTGCGCGGCGAGTGGGTCATCCGCGTCGACGGCGAGGTCAAGGCGCGCCTGGCCGAGACGGCGAACGCCAACCTGCCGACCGGCGAGATCGAGGTTTTTGCACGCGAGATCGAAGTGCTGTCGGCGGCCAAGGAATTGCCGCTGCCGGTGTTCGGCGAGCCGGACTATCCCGAGGATATCCGCCTCAAATACCGCTTCCTCGACCTGCGCCGCGACACGCTGCACAAGAACATCGTGGCGCGCACGAAGGTCATCGCCGAGATGCGCAAGCGCATGGGCGAGGTCGGCTTCACCGAATTCTCGACACCGATCCTGACCGCTTCGTCGCCAGAAGGGGCGCGCGACTTCCTGGTGCCGTCGCGCATCCATCCCGGCACCTTCTACGCGCTGCCGCAGGCACCGCAGATATACAAGCAATTGATCATGGTGTCGGGCTTCGACCGTTACTTCCAGATCGCGCCGTGTTTCCGCGACGAGGACCCGCGCGCCGACCGGTTGCCGGGCGAATTCTACCAGCTTGACGTGGAAATGAGCTTCGTCGAGCAGGACGACGTTCTGGCGACAATGGAGCCGGTCATGCGCGCGGTCTTCGAGGCCTTTGCCGCCGGCAAGCCGGTGACGCAGGAGTTCCCGCGCATCGCCTATGACGTCGCTATGCGCAAATACGGCACTGACAAGCCGGACCTGCGCAACCCGATCGAGATGCAGGCGGTCTCCGATCATTTCCGCGATTCCGGCTTCAAGGTTTTCGCCAACATCCTTGCCAACGACCCCAAGGCCGAAGTCTGGGCCATTCCGGCCAAGACCGGTGGTTCACGCGCCTTCTGCGACCGCATGAATTCGTGGGCGCAAGGCGAGGGCCAGCCGGGCCTCGGCTACATCTTCTGGCGCAAGGAAGGCGAGAAGCTCGAAGGCGCCGGTCCGCTCGCCAAGAACATTGGCGAGGACCGCACCGAGGCAATCCGCCTCCAACTCGGCCTTGCCGATGGCGACGCCGCCTTCTTCGTCGCCGGCGACCCGAAAAAGTTCGTCTCGTTCGCGGGAGCGGCGCGCACCCGCGCCGGCGAGGAGCTGAACCTCGTCGACCGCGACCGCTTCGAATTGTGCTGGATCGTCGACTTCCCCTTCTACGAATGGAACGAGGACGAGAAGCTCGTCGATTTCGGCCACAACCCGTTCTCTATGCCGCAGGGTGGCATCGAGGCGCTAAACGGCGAGGATCTGCTCGGCATCAAAGCGTTCCAATATGACATGGTCTGCAATGGTTTCGAGATCGCGTCGGGCGGCATCCGCAACCATTTGCCCGAAACCATGGTCAAGGCATTCGAGATCGTCGGCCTGGATCGCGAGACGGTCGAGGAGCGCTTCGGTGGCCTCTACCGCGCCTTCCAGTATGGCGCACCGCCGCATGGCGGCATGGCGGCCGGCATCGACCGCGTCGTCATGCTGCTGGTCGGCGCCAGGAACCTGCGCGAAGTGACCATGTTCCCGATGAACCAGCAGGCCTATGATCTGTTGATGAGCGCGCCATCAGAAGCCAGCCCGCAGCAGCTTCGCGAATTGTCACTGCGCGTCGCGGTGACCAAGAAAGAGGGTTAAAAACCTCCCGCAACCGACGCTAAACGCTGTCGGTTTGCGCTGCCGGGCATTTCTCCCCGTATAGTGACGGGGAGAAAGACCCTGTCACAAATCATTTCGCCAACTGCCAGCGGTGGGCGCAAACGTCGCGGCCATCTCCCTTCTCCCCGTCACTATACGGGGAGAAGGTGCCGGCAGGCGGATGAGGGGCGGCGCTGACACTTCCAATGCAAGCGCATTTTGCAAACCGGCCAGAGACGTGCCGGTCAGTCTTCGTTCGCCTTGACCGTCACGCCAAGCGTCTTCGTCAGGTCCACCGGGTTTGACATGGCGCCCGCCATGATCAGCGCGAACGGCACCGCTGCCGGCGGCTGGGCCAAGATCTCGATGCTCTGCGGATCGTCGAGATATCTGCCGACCGCAGCCGACACCTGCGCCGTCAATTCGGGATTGTTGAGCTGCGCCATGCCGAAAGGCACGATCGCCTTGGCCTGGTTGGCGACGTCCTTGCCGGACATGCCTTGCTGCTTGCCGACATAGTCCAGCACCTTGTTGGTCAAGGAATCGTCGTCGAAGCGGATCGAAGCGCTGTTGAACGAAAGCTGCTGCAAGACGCCGAGCATGGCCATGCCTTGCGCCGAGTTGTCGGCGCCTTCGGGCTGCGCCGCCATCTTCTTCTGCATCTCCTGCAGCGACTTGATAACGTCAAGCGTGTAGCCGCCGAAACCGAAGGTCATGCCGAGCGTTCCGGCATTGTCGACGGAGATGTCATATTTCGACAGCTCCATCTTGCCGTCCGCAGGCTGCCAGGTTCCCTCCATCGCAAGGTTTCCGCTGATGTTCTGGTAACCGAGCGCGTTGATCACCTCCTTGGACTTCGGGTCCTCGACCAGCGTCAGGTCGGCATTGAACTTTTCCGTGGTGCCGGAGAACGCCATCGCCTTGCCGTCGGCCGGCGGGGTGATTTCGATGGCGAGCCCGTCCATCGAGAAGGCGGTCTTGTCGGCAACCTTGACCGTCATGTTGTCGAGTTCGGCCGATTTGTACATCATCAGCGAGCCCAGCGGGCCTGTAGCGCCGTCGGCGGGAACCGTCATGTCGTGGATGACGAAGGGGCTGAGGTCGAGCGTGACGCCGTCTTCGCTGTGCTGGAACGCCGAAGTCGAGACGGTTTCGATTTCATAACCGCCATTGGCTTCGGTCACGCCTTCGAGTTTGATGTCGCCGAACTTGAGCGCTTCCTTTTCGGCCGCCGGTTTGAAGGCCACGCCTTGCAGCACCATGCTGGAGGCATCGCCCGTCACCCCGGTCCAGGAGATGTCGACGCCCTGGGCGGCGAGAGCCGCCTTCAGCCGGTCGGCGACCGCCGCATCCTGCGCCAAGGCCGCGTTCAGCGGCAGCGTCAGCAAAAACGTCGAAAAAGCAAGTTTGTTAAGTGTCGAGCGTCTGATCGTCATCGCGAGTCCCCTGAGCGTGTCCTGAAGATTGTCTTTTCAACTCGTTGCGCCGTCGCCCTTCCGTGACGAACTGGACGGGAAAAAGGCGTTCTCTCGCACAATGGTCGAAAATCACGGCGAAAGGCAAATCCGATCCATTGCCATAGAGCCGGGATGTAACCGATTGATGTTGGTCGGCGTCCAGTTCGTGTTGCGGAAGGGGCGGCGCATTCAGCGCCTCTTGCCGCGAATCACCCGCTCGGCTAGTCCCAGCCCATGGGAAAAAGGCTTTTACCGCCTGGCGATGGCGATGGCGACAACATCGAGCCGGTCGATCTGAAGAAAGCGCTGGAAGAGCGCTATCTCGCCTATGCGCTGTCGACCATCATGCACCGGGCGCTGCCGGATGTGCGCGACGGGCTGAAGCCGGTCCATCGCCGCATCATGCATGCCATGCGGCTGCTCAGGCTCAACCCCGACCAGGGGTTCGCCAAATGCGCAAAGATCGTCGGCGAGGTGATGGGCAATTTCCACCCGCATGGCGACCAGTCGATCTACGACGCGCTGGTGCGGCTGGCGCAGGATTTTTCGATGCGCTACCCCCTGGTCGACGGGCAGGGCAATTTCGGCAATATCGACGGCGATAATGCCGCCGCGATGCGTTACACCGAAGCGCGCATGACCGACGTGGCGAGCGAACTGCTGTTCGGCATCACCGAGGATGCGGTCGACTTTCGCCCGAACTATAACGGAGATCACGAGGAACCGGTCGTGCTGCCCGGCGCCTTCCCGAACCTGCTCGCCAACGGCTCGTCCGGCATTGCCGTCGGCATGGCGACCTCGATCCCGCCGCACAATGCCGCCGAGCTCTGCGACGCCGCGCTGCATCTGATCGAGCATCCGGAGGCGCCGGTGACGACGTTGATGGACTTCGTCCAAGGTCCGGATTTCCCGACCGGCGGCATCATCGTCGATAGCCGTGCTTCGATCCTCGAGGCCTACGAAACCGGTCGCGGTGGTTTCCGCGTCAGGGCGAAATGGAGCCAGGAGGACCAGGGCAGGGGCACCTGGAGCATCGTCGTCACCGAAATCCCCTACGGCGTCCAGAAGGCGCGGCTGATCGAAAAGATCGCCGAGCTGCTGATGGCGCGCAAATTGCCGCTGCTCGAAGACATTCGCGACGAGAGCGCCGAAGACATCCGCGTCGTGCTGGTGCCGAAGAGCCGTTCGGTCGATCCCGGCATCCTGATGGAGTCGCTGTTCAAGCTGACCGAGCTCGAAAGCCGCTTTCCGCTCAACATGAACGTCCTGTCGCGCGGCAAGATACCCAACGTGCTGTCGCTGAAAGGCGTGCTCAAGGAATGGCTGGAGCACCGCCGCGAGGTGCTGATCCGCCGCTCCAGGCATCGCCTCGGCGAGATCGGAAGGCGGCTGGAGATCCTCGCCGGCTATCTGATCGCTTATCTCAACATCGACGAGGTGATCAGGATCATCCGCGAGGAGGACGAGCCCAAGCAAGTCATGATGGCGCGCTGGTCGCTCACCGACAACCAGGCCGAAGCCATCCTCAACATGCGGCTGAGGGCCCTGCGCAAGCTCGAGGAATTCGAGATCCGCAAGGAATTCGACGGCCTCACTATCGAGAAAAAGCAGATCGAGACGCTGCTTGCGTCCGACGCCAGGCAGTGGTCGACGATCAAGTGGGAAGTCTCCAGCATCCGCGAGAAATTCGGACCGGAGACCGAGCTCGGCAAGCGCCGGACCCAGTTCGCCGACGCGCCCGAACATGACCTGACCGACATCGCCCATGCCATGATCGAGCGCGAGCCGGTCACCGTGGTCGTTTCGGAAAAGGGCTGGCTCAGGGCGATGAAAGGTCACCTGACCGACCATTCGTTGCTGACCTTCAAGGAGGGTGACAGCCTCAAGCTCGCCTTCCACGCCCAGACCACCGACAAGGTGCTGGTCTTCACCACCGGCGGCAAGTTCTACACGATCGGCGCCGACCGGCTGCCGGGCGGGCGCGGCCATGGCGAACCGATCCGCATCATCGTCGACATGGACAACGACCAGGACATCGTCACCGCCTTTGTCCATGATCCCAAGCGCAAGCTGCTGCTGGTGTCGCACGGCGGCAATGGGTTTGTCGTGCCGGAAGAAGAGGTCGTCGCCAACACCCGCAAAGGCAAGCAGGTGATGAACGTCAAGGCGCCCGACGAGGCCCAGCGCTGTGTGCCGGTCGCCGGCGACCATCTCGCCGTCGTCGGCGAGAACCGCAAGATGCTAGTCTTCCCGCTCGCCGAGATCCCTGAGATGGGTCGTGGCAAGGGCGTTCGCCTGCAGAAATACAAGGATGGCGGCGTCCTCGATCTCAAGACCTTCACGCTCGCCGGCGGTCTGTCCTGGCAGGATTCGGCCGACCGCACCTTCATCAAATCACGTGAAGAGCTGGTCGAATGGATCGGTGCTCGAGCCTCGGCCGGACGCATGGTGCCAAAGGGATTTCCGAGAACCGGGAAATTCGGGTAGTTGCTAATCTCCCCCCTTGAGGGGGAGATGTCGCCGAAGGCGACAGAGGAGTCGGCACGACCTGACGCGACCCCCGAATCGCGAGCAGAGGAGGCTGGAGCTTCATGCTCGGCGACCCCCTCTGGCCTGCCGGCCATCTCCCCCTCAAGGGGGGAGATTAGCGCCTCCATCCAAACATTTGGAATGTCGTCACGATTGCTGCACTATCATGGTACATATGCACCGCTACATAAGGCGGCGACATACGCCTTTGGGAGAAATGGGCACTTGAAAGAAACCAGGGTTCGGAAACCGGAAGGGCAGCAGCGCCTGTTCGGCCTGTCGACGCCGGTCAGATCCGCGGTGATTCCGCCGCTGTCGGCGGCGCGCTGGCTCCTGGTGCTGATCGTTGCCGCCGGGGTCTATTTCTTTCATGGTTTCCTGGTCCCGGTGCTGGCCGCTCTGGTCATCGCCTTTGCCAGCTGGCCGCTCTATCGGCGGCTGCTCGCTGCTGTCGGCGGCAACCGCACGATCGCCGCGACATTGGCGATCCTGTTCATTCTCACCTTCCTGGTGGTGCCGATCGCGCTCGCCGGCGCCTACGCCAGCAACGAAGTCCGCGAATGGGTCGGCTGGGCGATCGAGACCAACCGCGAAGGCGCGGTGACGCCGCACTGGATCGCCACGCTGCCCGTGGTCGGCGACTGGCTGAACGAGCAGTGGACGCGCAATCTCGGCCATCCCGGCGGCATCGGCGAACTGATCCAGCTGATCAGCGGCGCCAACATCGGCAGCATCTATCGCGGCGTGCTGGCCGCCGGCGGCAGCGCCTTCGGCCTTCTGCTGGCGCTGCTGTTCATGATGATCGCGCTGTTCTTTGCCTATCGCGACGGCGAGCATTTCGCCGGTCAGGTCGACCGTCTCGGCGAACGCATCCTGCCGACCAGGTGGGAGCGGATTTCACGCGTCGTGCCGGCGACGATTTCCTCGACGGTAACCGGCATGACCATTATCGCCATCGGCGAGGGGGTGGTGCTGGGCGTGGCCTACTGGCTGGCCGGCGTGCCGTCGCCTGTGACGCTCGGCGCCCTGACCGGCATCATGGCGCTGATCCCCGGCGGCGCACCGCTGTCCTTCACGCTTGTTTCGATCTATCTCGCCGCCAGCGGCTCGCCGATGGCCGGGTTGGCGCTGTTCATCTGGGGGGCTGTCGAACTGTTCATCGTCGACAAGACATTGCGTCCGAAACTGGTCGGCGGCCCGATAAAACTGCCGTTCCTGCCGACCTTTTTCGGCCTGATCGGCGGCGTCAAGACGATGGGCTTTCTCGGCCTGTTCATCGGCCCGGTGCTGATGGCATTGCTGGTCGCGATCTGGCGCGAATGGCTGCGCGAGGTGGAATTGGCCGACGAACTTGCCCCCGCAGCACCGGCGGAGCTGGAAGGGGCGCCGCCGCAAATCGAAATCGTTGCCGAGAAGAAGTCTCAGGCCGGGTGACTGACCGCAAGGGTTGCGCGGCGCTTGCGCCCCTCATGCAGCTGCCACAGTGAATGGGCGACCAGCGTGACGATCAGGATCGCGCCGCCGATCAGGCTGTTGCGCGACGGTGTTTCGGCAAAGATCATCCACATCCAGACGGGCGCCAGCACGGTTTCGAGCAGATAGAACATCGCCACTTCCGGTCCCGAAATATATTTCGGCCCGTTGGCGAGGCAGAAGAACGAGATCGGCATGATGACGGCGCCGTTGAAGATGATCCACCACGGCGCGTTCACCTGAACGCCTTCGCCTGAGACCATGAACACCGCGACGGCCAGCGGCAGGATCACGCCGATCAGCGATGTGAACCCCATGTCCTTGCCGCTGGCACGCGAGATGGTGATGGCCAGCGCGATGAAGAAAGCCGAGCACAGCGCCATAAGATCGCCGAACAGGTGCCCGGTGCCGATCGAATCGCCGACGATGATCGCGACGCCAACGATCATGGCCAGCATCGCGACCACGGTGACCACTCGCGGCCGCTCCTTCAGGAACAGCCAGGACAGCAGCGCCGCGAACACGGTGTTGAAGGCCAGGATGAAGACCAGATTGGCGGTCGTGGTGTAATAGATGCTGGTGACGAAAGTGACCGAGGTCAGCCCGTAGCATATGGCGACAACGAGCCCCGACCAGCCGGGGATGAGCTGCGGCGCGTTCCTGCTCAGCGAGCGCCAGACGGCCCAGATGATCAGCGCCGCGACCAAGGTGGTGCCGGTGCGCAGCAGGAGGATCGTCCACGCGCCGCCGTCGGCGAGCCGGATCAGTGGAATGTCGATGGTCAGCGTCAGCCCGCCGATGGCGGTGATGAGAAGGCCCTTCTGGTGATCATTGTGGGACGACATGCGGCAATTCTCGCAATGAATTTGAAGGCCGGCCGGCCGCGCTTTTGCACACTCTCCGCTAAGCGGAAAGGCCAGCATGCTCTTCCTGGAAACAGTTTAAGATTGGATTTTGGAAAAACTATTCAGCGCGAAACCGCTTCGTGGTCGTAGCGTTCCCAGCCTTTCGGGCCGAGATGCTCCTGCGGCATGAAGCGCATCTTATAGTTCATCTTGCGCGAGCCGTTGACCCAGTAGCCGAGATAGACATGGGGCAAGCCCATCGCCCTGGCGCGGGCGATGTGGTCGAGGATCATGAAGGTGCCAAGCGAGCGGTCCTCGAAGTCCGGATTGAAGTAGGAATAGACCATCGACAGGCCGTCGGCCATCTTGTCGGTGAGCGCCACCGCGATCAGCTCGCCCTGGCCCTTGCCGGTGATGAAGCTGTCGGGGCCGCGGCGCCGGTACTCGATGACCTTGGTGTCGACATGCGTGTCCTCGACCATCATGGCGTAGTCGAGCACCGTCATGTCTGACATGCCGCCGCGGCGGTGGCGGGCATCGAGATAGCTGCGGAACAGCGAATACTGCTCGGTCGAAGGTTGCGCGTCGTGCATCGCGCCGATGAGGTCTGAATTGTGCTGTATCACCCGCCTCATGTTGCGGCTGGCGGTGAATTCCTGGGCCAGGATGCGCACCGAAACGCAGGCGCGGCAGGTCTCGCAGGCCGGCCGGTAGGCGATGTTCTGCGATCGCCGGAAGCCGCCTTGCGTCAACAGGTCGTTCATCTCCGGCGCCTTGTCGCCGACCAGATGCGTGAACACCTTGCGTTCGAACTGGCCCTCAAGATACGGGCACGGCGACGGCGCGGTCAGGAAGAACTGCGGCGACTGGGTAGGATGGTGCGTCATCGAACCTTGGAAACACTCCTGCGAATCATCATACCTTTGGCGCGTACGGCGAAAAATTCAACAGGATTGTGAAAGCGTGGGCATCGGAGCCTTCACTTTGCACACAAATGCTCGCGGGACTCGTGAAAAAGCTGTCTCAGCGGTCACTGCGGCTGACCACCGTGCCCAGCAGCAGGTCGTGCAGCGTGCGCTTGCGGTCGGCAAACAGCGACACCAGAAGCACCAGCGGCGTCAGGATGACGTTGCCCGCCCAAAACAGCACCGAGTGCACCACGGCCGTCAGCCCGTCGATACGGGTGCCGTCCAGACGGTCGAGCCGGATTCCCATCATCTTCATGCCCGTGGTGGCCTGGTCGGCGCTGCCGAGCGTGTTCCAGATGTAGAGGATGGCGACGGCCGGCACGAGAACGGAAAACAGCATCCAGCCGAGGCCGAGCGTCAAAATCCCGAGCAAGAACACCAGGATCGCGAACGGAATGGTAAGCAGCGCGACGATGCAGTAGTCGATGATGAAGGCGAGGACACGCCGCGTGCGCACGCCGTCATAGGCCCGGATATCATCAAGCCTGAAGGTGATGATTTCACCGTCGAGAACGCGCGCGTTCATGTCATTTCCTCGTCGTCAGGCCCGGGATAGGTTGCGGGCCGCCTGATGTTGAAATGGTGAAGTCTTGCGGCGGAATCAAGATCGGGCGTTTCCGCGGCATGCGGGGGAAACAGCGCCGGGTACAGCCCGAATCGGTTGAATTTGCAGCGCCGATGGCGTTAGTTTGCTGCAGCGCAGCAAAGCGCGCCTAGAGCGCCACGCGTCCTTTTGGACGCGCAAAGGACGCTCTAGCACTTTGAATCGGCGCATGATCCCCTTTCCGAAAACCGAAACCGGTTTTCGGGGTCATGCGCCAGGGCGAGGGCGACATGGACTACGACATGCTGGTCATCGGCAGCGGGCCTTCCGGGCGCCGCGCCGCGGTGCAGTCGGCCAAGCTGGGCAAATCCGTGCTGGTGGTCGACAGGGGCCGGCGGCTGGGAGGCGTTTCCGTGCATACCGGCACCATCCCGTCGAAGACGCTGCGGGAAACCGTGCTCAACCTCTCCGGCTGGCGCGAGCGCGGCTTCTACGGGCGCGGCTACCGGGTCAAGCAGGACATTTCGGTCGGCGATCTGATCGAACGCCTGCACAAGACGCTCGATCACGAGGTCGAGGTGCTGCAGCACCAGTTCATGCGCAACACGGTCAAGAGCGTGCGCGCTGCGGTCAAGTTTCTCGGTCCGAACAGAGCGAGCCTGACGACGGACAGCGGCGACTACAGTGAAGTCGGTTTTGCGCATGCGCTGATCGCGGTCGGTACCCGCCCGCACCGGCCGCGCGACGTGCCTTTCGACAAGACCCGTGTCTTCGACAGCGACGAGATGCTGGAACTCGAGCGCCTGCCGCGGACATTGACGGTGATCGGCGCCGGCGTCATCGGCGTCGAGTACGCGACGATCTTTTCGGCGCTCGACGTGCCGGTGACGCTGGTCGAGCCGCGCAACACCATCCTCGATTTCGTCGACCGCGAAATCGTCGACGATTTCATCCATCAGATGCGCGATCGCGGCATGACGATCCGGCTCGGCAGTGCGATCAAGGAGATCGCCTCGAAACCCGACTACGCCGAGGTGACACTCGCCGACGGCCGCACCATACGCTCGGAGATGGTGCTCTATGCCGCGGGGCGCACCGGCAATGTCGGCGCGCTCGGCCTGGACGCGGTCGGCATCGAGGCCGATTCCCGGGGCCGCATCAAGGTCGATCCGCAGACCTTCCGGACCAGCGCGCCGAACATCTATGCCGCCGGTGACGTCATCGGCTTTCCGAGCCTCGCCTCCACCTCGATGGAACAGGGCAGGGTGGCCGCCTGCCATGCCTTTGGCGTGCCGTTGCCGCCGCCGCCGGAAACCTTTCCCTACGGCATCTACGCCGTGCCGGAAATCTCGACCGTCGGCCAGTCCGAGGAGCAGGTGCGCGAGAGCGGCGGCGCGTATGAGGTCGGCGTGGCACGCTTCCGCGAGACCTCGCGCGGCCATATCATGGGCGTCAACACCGGCTTCCTGAAGCTTCTGTTTTCGATCGAAACGCGCCGGCTGCTCGGCGCGCATATCGTCGGCGAGGGCGCGACCGAACTGATCCATATCGGCCAGGCGGTGATCAATCTCGGTGGCACCGTCGATTTCTTCGTCAACAACACCTTCAACTATCCGACGCTGGCCGAAGCCTACAAGATCGCCGGGCTGGATGCCTGGAACCGGATGGGGCGGGCATAAGGCGACGGGCTCATCAATTCGCCTGCGCGATCGCCGTTGCCGGGCCCGTCAGCCACTGCCTGACGATTTCAGCATCCCGGTCGCCGATTTCATGGCCGGAGGCGATGGTGTGGGCGTCGACCTCAGCGCCGTGTGATTCGAGCAATGCCACCAACGCCGGCGCGAACGGCGCGTAGGTCAGGTCGGCGGCGCCGGCGATGATTAGCACGCGTGCTTTGGACAGATCGGCCGGGGGCACGTCGTCGAGCACCGGCATCGGGCGCAGCAATGCTGCCCGTTCGATGAGGCCGGAATGCAGCAGCATCACGGTCGAAACCAGATTGGCGCCGTTGGAATAGCCGAGAAAAATTGCCCGGGAGAGATCGAGACTGTGGCGCTTCGCGGCCGCGGTGATGAAGCCCGCGAAAGCGTCCGCCTCGGTGCGGATGCTCTCCTGTTCGAAGCGCGTCGGGGTAATTCGCGCGAACCAGCGGAATCCGTCCTCCTGGGCGATGCGGCCACGCACCGCCACCAACACCGCGTCCGGTGCGATTTGCTGCCCCAGCGCCACCAGAGTCGACTCGTCGACACCGGATCCATGCAGCAGAAAAAGGCATTCGCCGATTGTTTCTGCTGGTCTGTAGAGGCGATAGAAAAACGGCAGGTCGCGCCGCAAAAAGCCGTCTTCCGGAGGTTTTTCGGCCATAGTTGCATCCTTTTGATTTCGCGTCGCTTTTGTTCATTTGCCGGCTTCAAAACGGAATATTTTCGGGCTCCTTCAAAGTTGATTGAACCGGGCGCATTTCAGTCCGTTTGTTCGCCGATACGCTCCCGCGGGAGGAATCGAAGCGGTGCGCCGGGCGGTCGCATCGATCGCCGGCATGAACAACCAGCTTTGAGGCCTTTTATCGATGACCATGCCAATTTCACCGGATCGCGGCACGCGTATCCCGGATCGCGATACGCGCATCGATGTGTTCCGCGCCCTCGCTCTGCTGATCATATTTGTCGACCATGTCCCGGGCACGGTTTTCGAAACCCTGACCTACAAGAATTTCGGCTTTTCGGATGCCGCCGAGGCCTTCGTGCTGATCTCCGGCATGTCCGTCGCGCTCGCCTACGGCTCAAAATTCCAGTCCGGAAACCGGCTCATGGCCACACTGAAATTGTGGCGCCGCGCCGGTGTGCTCTATGTCGCCCACATTGTCACGACGATGGTGGTGCTGGCCATCTTCTGCGCGGCAGCGGTGTTCGCGAAGCGGCCGGACATGCTGACGCTGATCAACATCGAGCCATTGATCAGGAACCCGCAGCAAGCGCTGATCGGCATCGTCACGCTTGGCCATCAGCTCGGCTACAACAATATCCTGCCGGTCTATGCGGTGCTGCTGCTGATGGCGCCAACCTTCCTGCTGTTCATCAGCCACAGGCCTTTCACGGCACTCGCCCTATCCGGAGCTCTGTGGCTGGTTGCCGGGATCTACCAGATTGCCCCGCCGAATTATCCTGAGCCCGGCTTCTGGTTTCTCAATCCGCTGTCGTGGCAATTCCTCTTCAACATCGGCCTGGCGAGCATGCTGCATATCAGGCGTGGCGGCACCATTCCGGTCAATCGCTGGCTGGTCGGCGCGTCGGCGGTCTATGTCGCGGCGGCGTTGGTCTGGGTGCACAGCCCGCTATGGGGGCATGTGTCGTGGCTGAACCTGCCCGTAGTGCTGACCGGCTTCGACAAGACGTTCCTGTCGCTGCCGAGGCTGCTGCACATCTTGGCGGTGAGCTACCTGATCGTGGCGTTTCCTTCTGTCTCGAACCTGTTCCGCACCAGCCGCGACCATCCGCTCGCCATATTGGGCAAACGATCGCTGCCGGTTTTCATCGCCGGCACGGTGATCGCCATGGCGGCGCAGGTGATGAAGCTGATCAACCCGGGCGGGTTTGCCTACGACAGCTTGCTGATCGCCGCCGGCATCGCCATGCAGTTCGCGCTCGCCTATTACCTCGAATGGCTGTCGGGTATTGGCGGCAACAGCAAGCCGGTCCGCAGCGAGCCGCCGCCGGTCAATGCATCCTTCGGCGTGGGCGGCATGGCGACAGGCTGAATCGATAGCGTCTGCCTCACGCTGTCTTGGGCGGCGGCCCCGAAGATGCCCTGACGACGAGCTCGACGCCAAGCGTCTCGCGCCGCACCGTGCCGTCGAAATCGAGGATCGTTCGCGCCGCCCGGCGGCCGATCTCGGCGATTGGCTGCGCGACCGTGGTCAGCGGAGGATCGCAAAGTGCGGCGTCAGGCACGCCGTCGAAGCCGACGACGGAGACGTCGCCGGGAACCGCAATGCCACGCGCGGCCAACCATTCGATCGCGACCATGGCGATCCGGTCCGACATCGCCAGGATGGCGGTCGGCGGCTCTGCCGAGGCGAAGATCGTTTCGAGGCCGGCCCTTGTGGTGGCTTCGTCGTTTTCGGTCTCGTATACCGGTATCCCGGCGGTATCGACGCCATACCGGGAAAATGCCTCGAAATAGCCGACGAGGCGATCGCGCGTGCCGGTGTAGAGCGCCGTCCGGACCTTCTCCGGCGAGACAAGGCCGGTGCTGCCGTCGGCGAAAGGCAGCGCTAGCACGGCGAAGCGCCGATGGCCAAGCTCGGCGAGATGCTGCGCCGCCAGGCGGGCGCCGGCGACATTGTCGACGCCGATTGCCGAAACAGTGTCGTCGTCGAAACCGAGCTCAAGCGCGACGAAGGGGAGTTTGCGTTCGCGCGTCAGTTCGACGAGGCGCGAGCCGCCCTCGATGCAGAACAGGATGAAGCCGTCGACCAGCGCGCTCTGGATGTTCCAGGCAAGCTTCTCCTGATTGCCGGCCGATACCAGCGCGATGCCGGCGCCGGTGGCGTCGCATGCCTCGGAAATCCCCGCCATCATCGCGCGGGCAAAGGGATCGTCGAAGAAATAGGACAGCGGCTCGGTCGTGGCGACGCCGATCGCGTTGACCTTGCCGGCGCGCAGCAGCCGTCCCTTCGGGTCGGGACCGGCATAGCCCATCGCCTCGGCCGCCGCCTTGACCCGTTCGCGGACTTCCTCGCGTACGATCTCGGGACGGCTGAACACGTTGGAGGCAGTGCCGTGCGAAACTCCGGCGGCCTTGGCGATGTCTGCCAGCCGGATGGGTTTCGTATTGCTTTCGGTGGATGACGCCATTTTCTGCTTCCGGACTCCTTATCCAGTATCTAGCACCTTTGTTGGATCGATTCAAATTTTGCTTGACATTGGTGCATTTGGGCGTATTTTTGAATCGATCCAAATTTCGCTAACTGTCGATGGGATCGATTCAGGAAGGAGAGAGCCATGCACCCCGTCAATTACCTGTTCGAAGACATCTATCGCAACGACTGGAGCATGATTTCGAACGCGGTGACCCGGAGACGTCGCGGCGGCGCCGGTTCGTGGATCCGCGGTCTGCGTTTTCTCGTGGAGCGCAAGCGGGGCTGATCGGCACGGTATTTTCTGGCCTGTCGATTGGATCGATTCAAGTTTGAAAAAGGAGCCAAACATGCATCCGATCAATCATTTGTTCGAAGACATCTATCGCAACTATTGGGGCATCTCGCCGGCCATCGACAGGCCGGAGCGACGCCGGCTGACCAAGCCGGCGGCACACAATCGCGACCTGCCGGTCCGGCCCGAACGCCGGCAAGACTGGTCATCGTCTGATTGATCGTCGTTTGGCGGGACCTGGCCGCCTGTCCGCAAGCGCCGTACTTGAGCTGGGGAGGGCTACCAGCCTAGCTCTCCCGCTGAGCTGCGGGAATGCCATTTCAGGAGCGTGGGCGCACCAGCGCCGAGGCTGCAACAGCCAGCCAGCCGGCGATGAGCAAGGTGCCGCCGATCGGCGCCGACATCGAAAAAAGCCGCGAGCCGAGGAAGTCGCGGGCAAGCAGATCGCCGCAGAACAAGGCAAGCCCGACGAGAAGAATAAGGCTTGCGGTACGCAGCATCCGGTTTGCGCCAACGAGGCCGACGGCAAGGAAGACCGGTGCATGCATGAGCAGGAACGACGCGACCGTGCCGACAAAAGCGCCGCCCAGATGTGCCGCCGCGGCAAAAAGCGCCACACCGGCGGCGCCGCACAGGCCGCCGACGAAAACGAGGATGCGGCCGATGCCGCTTGCTGGGTGGTCGGCTGTGCTCATGTCTTGGACTCCATGAAGTGGCCCGCAAACGGTGTCAGGATTTGTCCGCCCGCACCAGCATGTCGCGTGCGCGGCGCGTCTGGACCAGCCAGTTATACGCCGCTCCGCCCGCCATCAGCACGGATGTGCCGAGAAACACTGCGCGCATGCCGAAATGACCGCCGACGAAGCCGCCGAGCAACGGCCCGGCGACCTGTCCGACATATTGCGCCGAGATCGACAAGCCCAGCACATTGCCGCCGACGCCGTCCGGAACATTGTGACGGATGACGCTGGTGATGCAGGGCAAGAGACCGCCAAGCGCCAGCCCCATCAGGAAACGCAGGCCGACAAGCTGCCAGCCCTGTGTCACGAAGGCCTGCGGGATCAACAGCAGCGCCGAGACGGCGAGCGCCCCAATGATGACGTTCCAGTGGCCGACGTGGTCGGCAAGCTTGCCGAGGCGCGACGCCGACAGGATGGCGCCAAGTGCTGCCGCCGACATGACGACGCCGGAGGTCAGTGTTAGCAGGCTTTGGTCCTCGATGAGCTGCTGGACGTAGACCGTGATGATCGGCTCGATCGACATGGTGGCGAAGCTCAACAGCATGCCGGTCGCCAGCATGGCGACGACCGGGCGTTTGTCCGAGATTTGCGACCAGCCGCCTTTCGGCTTCTCAGTCGGTGCTGATTTGTCGGCTGCCGGGCGAGGGTTCTCCTTGATGAGAAAAGTCGTTGCCAGGAACGCCAGGAAAATGACGCCGCCGGCGAGCAGGAAGGTGGCGCGGATGCCGATCAAGGGCGGCAGCGCGCCGCCGAGCAGGGGACCGACGAGGGCACCTGCGGTGATGCCGGCCGACAGCACGCCCAGCGCCCAGCCCGACCGGTCCCTCGGCGTCTGCATGGCGACGAGAATGGTCGAACCCGAGGAATAGCCGCCGGCGAAACCGATCAGCAGGCGCAGCAGCACCAATTGCCAGACAGTCTCCACCATGCCGGTCAGCGACATGCAGACGGCCATGCCGAAACTGGCGCGCACCAGCATCAGCTTGCGGTCGTAGCGGTCGCCCAGCCGTCCCCACAGCGGCGCCACCAGCGCGGCGGCGAAGAACGTCGCGCCATAGGCGAGGCCGGACCACTGCACAACAGCCGCGTGCCCCTCGGCGCCCAGCTGCTCGACGTAAAGCGGCAGGAAGGGTAACAGCAGCGTCATGGCGACAAGTGTGCTGAACGAGCCGGCAAAGCACACGGCGAGATTGCGGCGCCAGTGGATGTTGTGGGCGCCTTGCATGGCAGGGGTGGCTTCTTGCGGCATGTCCTGTCCTGTCCGGCAGGTCTCTCGACGACTTGTTCCGGATTCCATTTTGGGATACCAAGTTGGTATCCGTCATGGACGCAAGCTCGACGGCTGTCAATGCGGCGCTCTCTAACGTGATCGGCAAACGATGGTAGTCGAGCCGATCGCCAGCAAAACGGCCAGAAATCGGAAACCACAATGTCGCAGATGCAGAATGTCGAAAAGCAGCTTCGGGAGATGATCCTCGGCCTCGAGATCGGTCCCGGCGAGCGGCTGACGGAACGCTGGATCGAAAGCCGCTTCGGGGCGTCGCGCACGCCGGTCAGGGCAGCATTGCTGCGGCTCGAGACGGAAGGTCTGGTCTGCCGCGACGGGCGCGGCTGGACGGTATCGCCGATCAACATCGCCGAGCTCGAGCAGATCGCCGTCTACCGCGAGGCGGTCGAGGTGGCGGCGGTCAAGCTGACTTGTGCCTTGGAGGACAGGAGCGCCGTCGACGTCATCGAGGCGATGCTGGACTCCTGCGACGCTGGCACCCCGCGCGAGGGATGGCATCGCGTCGGCATGGATTTTCACATCGAGCTGGCACGCCTGTCCGGCAACGAGTTCCTGTTCAGGGCGGTTCGCGATGCCATGACGCGCCTGTCGCGGGCGCGTTGGCTGGAGGTGCGCGACGAGGCAGCACTCGGCCGTGCCTGGGCCGAACACCGTGCCATTCTGGCAGCGGTGCGGGCCGGCGATGCCGATGAGGCGGCACACCGGCTTTCGGCTCATATCGTCGGCAGCCGCGACCGGCTGGTGACATCGCTGCACAATGACCGGCGCGGCCTGCGTGCCAGGGGATTTGCCATCGTCGCGGCGTGATTGCGGAGGCAACCACTTTCGCCCTCGCTTCGCGAGCGCCGATGGCGTAAGAGCGGCGATGGAAAACAACCGATTTGAAACACCCGTGACCGTCAAGTCGGCGGACGGAACCACTCAGCTCTTGCGGACCGCGCGCGAGGCTTCCGACTACCTCCTCAACAATTGGCCCGGCAAGCGCAGTCCAAAGCATCGCGAAGCGCTGCAGGCCTGCCATGATGCCCTGGCCGGCGACAAACCGGCCATGATCGCGAGGCGCGCCTTCATCGCCGCCGCGCGCGAGGTGAACGTTTTCGTCAGCGACAAGGCGCCGGCCTGAAGACGCAGCGGAATTCCCAGGCCAAATCCGATCCGCCTCGCGGGCCGGATGCGTTTTACTCTGCCGTTTCTGTTTCGGTCTCGGACGTGGTCTCGTCTTCGGGCTTCGAACGTTCCTTGGCTGCGACCTTGGCCGCTTGCTTTTCCGCCTTCTTGGCGGCCTTCTGCCGGTCGCGTTCCTTGCGTTCCTGGCCGTAATTCGGTGCTCGCGCCATATCTCTTCCTTTCACAATCCCACAGGTTTCTTAGCCCTGCCTAGGAGCATTGGGCTACAAACACAACACCGCAAAGGGCGATCGGCTCCATACACAGCCGGCAGGCCGGCTGAACACGGTTCCGTGGCTTGCAAGATAGCCGGCACAATGGTGTAGGAGGGCCGGGGGGTGCAAATCACAAGCCGATTTTTTTCCAAGTGACCGATGGCCACCCTGCAAAGAAACACACAGAAGCTCTTCTACTATGCGCGCAATGTCGTGCGCGATATCGCACCGCAGGCGCTGTTCCGCCGCAGGCTCGCCGGGCTGCTCGATCAGGCCAGGCTTTCGGACGGATCGGTCCGCGCGCGTCTCAACCACTACAACAGCTTGCAGGGCGCTTTCGCGCCGAGCGCCGGGGCCCTGCCGGTCAGCCGGCTACCGAGAGGCCGGAGCATGTATTACTACGATCTGAAGGAATTTACCCGCTACTTCGATCCCGATTTGCGCATCGACCTCGAATTCGGCGACGTCGTCGAAGTGCCTGCGATGCCGTCGATCGTCAAGGATCGGCCGATCGCCGGCGACAACAGGAACGGGATCCTGTTCAAGCTCAACAAGTTCCGCCACTTCCACATGCCCGCCGACGATTTTGCTTTTGCGGACAAGCTTCCGGTTGCGGTGTGGCGCGGCGAGCTCAACAACCCGATAAGGACCTTGCTTCTGGAGGCGGCGCACGATCTGCCCTTTTGCGATGTCGGCACGCCCAAACCGACGGCAGCGCCCGAATATCGCAAGCCTTATCTGAGCATCGATCAGCAGCGGCGCTGTCGCTATATCATTTCGCTCGAAGGCAACGATGTGGCGACCAACCTCAAATGGATCATGAGTTCGAATTCGCTGTGCCTGATGCCGCCGCCGACATACGAGACATGGTTCGCCGAAAGCGATCTCGTGGCCAACGTCCACTATGTGCCGCTCGAACCTGATTTCACGGATCTTGCCGAGCGGGTGCAGTATCTCGAACGCCATCCGACTGAGGCCGAACGCATCGTCGCCGCCGCCAACGCCTATTGCCGCAAGTTCGCCGACGAACGCGCCGAGCAGGCGATCTGCTTGCTCGTGCTCTACAAGTATTTTGTGCTCAGCGGTCAGATCGAGCCTGATCCCGAGGTCTGGCGTTTTATCTCAGGCTAAGCCCGCGGCGACCTTCGACCTGATCCGTTGTCAGACACCTTGCCGGTCAAGAACCAGATCGGCCGGACCAAACCGCTCCTTTGCCGTGAACTGCTGGTGCCAATAGGGGTAGAGAACGGGCGGGCGGCTGACTGCGTCGAGGCGTGCGCGCTCATCGCTGGTCAGCACCAGGCTTGCAGCGGCGATGTTGTCCTTGAACTGTGCTTCGGTCCGTCCGCCGATGACCAGCGAGCTGACGGCCGGGCGGCCGAGCAGCCAGGCAAGCGCCACCTGCGCCGCCGACACGCCATGGTTGTTGCCGATATAGACAAGCACGTCGACGATCCGCCATAGCCGCTCCTCATCACGGATCGGCGGTTCAGACCAGCCGCTGAGTTGGCGGGCGGTGGCCTGGTCGCGGTTGTATTTGCCGGACAGCAGTCCACCGGCGAGCGGGCTCCACACCAGCACGCCAAGCCCCTGGTCGACCGAGATCGGCAGCAGTTCATATTCGGCTTCGCGTGCTTCCAGCGTGTAGTGGATCTGCTGGGTGACGAAGCGCGGCTGGTGCTGGCGATCGCTGATCCCCAGCGCCTTCATCACTTGCCAGCCGGAATAGTTGGAACAGCCGACATAGCGGATCTTGCCCTGGGTGACGAGCGTGTCGAGCGCGGCGATGGTCTCCTCCAGCGGCGTCGTGCCGTCCCATTCGTGCAAGAAATAGATGTCGATGACGTCGGTCCTGAGGCGCTTCAGGCTCTTCTCGCACTCGCGGATCAGATGGTAGCGCGACAGCCCTTCGTCGTTGGGACCGTCGCCGATCCGCATGCGCGCCTTGGAGGCGATCAGTACATCGCGCTTGCGCTTGCCGCCGAGCGCTTCGCCGATGATCTCTTCCGAAAGCCCGTTCGAATAGACATTGGCGGTGTCGATGAGATTGATGCCGGAATCGATGCAGAGGTCGATCATCCGGCGCGCCTCGTCGAGATCGGTCTTGCCGACCGCCGAAAATGCGCCGGCGCCGCCGAAGGTCATGGTGCCCATGGTAAGCGTCGAAACCTTCAGTCCGGAACGGCCGAGAGTGCGGTATTCCATATCAGATCCTCGCAATTGCGTTGAGAAGGGCTGCTTCGAAGGCTGCCCGAAAGAGCCTGGCATTTGTAGGACAATCCGAGCCGTTTGTCGTGCGTGCCAGGGAGGCTGATCGATCACATCTCACGGAGTTGGGCGACCGGCGGGCGGGCCGGCTGCAATAAAACCGTCATTGCCGGCCTGTATGCAAGTCGGCTCAAGGTGTTCGATCTTGGCCGGCAGGCCGACGCCGACACGGGCGTGCACGCGGAGCAGCATAAATGACCGAAGCAAAACAGAATTCTTCTGCCAAGGACTGGCTGGAGGCGGAGCTCGCCGACACGCTCGACGAAGACTACGAGCTGGAAATGTCGGAACCGGCGCTGTCGCTGGAAATCGCCAAGATCTACAAGAACGCGCATCCGCCCTCGATGGATCGCCAGCAATATTTTCGCGACCTGATCACGCTGCAATCCGAATTGATCAAGCTGCAGTCCTGGGTGGCTTACACCAGGAAGAAGCTGGTGGTGGTTTTCGAGGGCCGCGACTCGGCCGGCAAGGGCGGCGTCATCAAGCGCATCACCCAGCGGCTCAATCCGCGCATCTGCCGCGTCGTCGCCTTGCCGGCGCCGACCGAGCGCGAGAAGTCGCAATGGTATTTCCAGCGCTACGTGCCGCATCTGCCGGCAGGCGGCGAGATCGTGCTGTTCGACCGCTCCTGGTACAACCGCTCCGGCGTCGAGCGTGTGATGGGCTTCGCCGAGCCGGATCAGGTCGAGGAGTTTTTTCGCGACGTGCCGGAGTTCGAGCGCATGCTGGTCCGCTCCGGCATCACGCTGGTCAAATACTGGTTCTCCATCACCGATGAGGAGCAGCAGATGCGCTTCCAGATGCGCATCCATGATCCGATGAAGCAGTGGAAGCTGTCGCCGATGGACCTGCAGTCGCGCGTGCGCTGGGAGCAGTACACCAAGGCCAAGGAAGAGACCTTCGCCCGCACCAACATTCCCGAAGCCCCCTGGTTCATCGTCGAGGGCAACGACAAGAAGCGGGCGCGGCTGAACTGCATCGACCATCTCCTCAAGCAGATGCCTTATCAGGAGGTGCCGCACGAAGAGATCACGCTGCCCGACCGCGTCTTCAATCCCGAATACGAGCGCCAGGTATTGCCGCGCGAGCTGTATGTGCCGGAGAAGTATTAAGGCAGAGCTCCCTCAAGGTGCCGGTAGGCGGATGAGGGGCTGTGCCGACTTCGACAGTTTAGCTCGCCAAAGTCACTGCGTCGGACCAAAATTATTCTGACGTCATATTGCCATAGGGAGTATTGTCCGGCAGCGTAACCTTCGATCGATTGCGCCGCCCCTCATTGCCCTGCCGGGCATTTCTCCCCGTATAGTGACGGGGAGAAAGGGGCCTGTACCGAGGTTTCGCCAACAGAGCAGACGAAACGTCCTAATCGCGCTTGATGATCAGATGCGTGGCATTCGGCGTTGCGACCTGCTCGCTGCAGCGGTAGCCGAGCCGGGGCATGTCGATGCCGGCAAAAAGATTCTCGCCTGAGCCGAGCAGCATCGGCGATATCGAAAGATGCATGTCGTCGACGAGCTTTTCCTGGAGATATTGCCGGATCGTGGCGACGCCGCCGCCCAGCCGTACATCCTTGCCATCAGCCGCTGCCTTCGCCTTTTCCAGCGCTGAGTAGATACCATCGGTTACGAAATAGAAGGTCGTGCCGCCGTCCATGACAAGAGGATCCCGCGGAAAGTGGGTGAGCACGAAGACCGGCACATGGTAGGGCGGATTGTCTCCCCACCAGCCTTTCCAGGTGTCATCGGGCCAAGGTCCGCGGATCGGCCCGAACATGTTTCGGCCCATGATCCACGCCCCGATATCTTCGAAGCTGCGCGTCACAAACGTGTCGTCGGTATCCGTGGTCCCGCCATCTTCACCAGACATGTTGCGGAAGGTTCGGGTGCCGAGCATCCATGTGTGCAAGGCTTCCCCGCCGATGCCCAGCGGCTCTTTCAGGTCCTGGTCGGGACCGGCGCCGAAGCCGTCGATAGACAGGGTGAATGCGTTGACACGAAGCTTGGACATGAGTACCTCCCTAAACCGGTTGTAAAATGCAATCAGTTGTTTTTAGCTGGACTGATTGCGTTTTGCAAGCGGTACTTCGCCGCCGAGCAAGAGCGGCTTGTTTGGCCAGCATCAGGACCACCGCAAAGAGAGGATGGTTGCAGCAGCAGCTACTTGCGCCGCGACGCCTCGAGTATGCGCTCGACAGCTAGGCGGAGCGGCGACAGACTGTCTGTCACTACGGTCCAGACGATGGCGTCGGAAGTCTTGTGGTATCCGTGACGCAAAACGTTGCCAATTCCACGAATCTGTTTCCAGGGAATTTCTGGAGCAAGAGCGAGCAAATCGTCCGGGATGTGCCGGGTGGCTTCAGAAATGATCTCGATGCCGCGCTCCACGCCATGACGAAGCAGCCAGTCGTCACGAAAGTCATCCAGGGTCTTGCCGGCGGTGGCAGTGCTGATGCCATCCAAAGCCGCTATGATCTCGGCTAGGATCGGCTCGATCCGGCGGACTGCCATCAGAATACGCGCACGGCCGATTGTTCGATCTCGGCCTTCAACATGGGATGAAGGCTGTCGCGTGTGGTGATGTCAATTTCCGTTGACATCTTCTCTTCCAGAAATTGCTTGATCCCGACCAGGTCGATCAGAGAAAAGCGCCGCGCCGGATCATAGTCGATGAACAGATCAAGATCGCTGTCCGGCTGCGCATCGTCCCGCGCCGCCGACCCGAACAGATACAGCGAAGTCGCGCCCATGCCCTTGATGGCATCTGCGTTCCTCTGCAACCGTTCGATGACCTCGTTCCTGCTCATGAGTCCATTCTAGCGGATTGCAGCAAAATCCCAAAACGATGCGAGTGCCTACCCCTTCAGCATCGCCGCCACCTCGGGCGCGAAATAGGTGAGGATGCCGTCGCAGCCGGCGCGCTTGAAGGCTAGCAGCGATTCCAGCATCGCCTTGTCGCCGTCGATCCAGCCATTGGCAGCGGCCGCCTTGATCATCGAATATTCGCCCGACACCTGATAGGCGAAGGTCGGCATCCGGAATTCGTCCTTCAGCCTGCGGATGATGTCGAGATAGGGCAGGCCGGGCTTGACCATCAGCATGTCGGCGCCCTCGGCGAGGTCCTGTTCGGCCTCGCGCACGGCCTCGTCGGAATTGGCGTGGTCGAGATAGTAGGTCTTCTTGTCGCCCTTGAGCAGGCCGGCAGTGCCGACCGCCTCGCGATAAGGTCCATAGAAGGCGGAAGCAAATTTCGTCGCGTAGGACATGATCGCCACATCCTGGAAACCATTGGCATCGAGTGCATCACGGATGGCGCCGATGCGGCCATCCATCATGTCGGACGGGGCAATGATATCGGCCCCAGCCGAAGCCTGGATGACGGCAGCCGCGGCGACCTGCTCCACGGTCTGGTCGTTGACGATGATGCCGTCACGCAAGATGCCGTCATGGCCGTGCGAGGTGAAGGGATCGAGCGCCGCGTCGGTGATGATGCCGATCTCGGGCACCGCGTGCTTGATGGCGCGCGTGGCGCGGTTGATGACGTTTTCCGGATCGAGGATGTGCGAACCGGTCTGGTCGCGCAGGCCGAGCTCGACATTGGGGAAGGTGGCGATCGCCGGAATGCCGAGCCTTGCCGCGCGCTCGGCCTCCTTGACGGCAAGGTCAAGCGACAGGCGGAAGACGCCGGGCATGGCGGCGATCGGTTCGCGGATGTTTTTCCCGTCGACGACGAAGATCGGCCAGATCAGGTCATCGACGGAGAGCCGGTTCTCCTGGACGAGACGGCGCGACCAATCGGCCTTGCGCATGCGGCGCAAACGGCGGCTGCCGGTGATCTCGTCGACGCTGCGCGCGCCGGCAGGCTTTGCTGGGGTAAATTTGTTCATCGCCAAAACTCCGGATCGGGTGGCTTTTACCACGAGCCTCCGCCACTAACCAATGCGACACGATTCTGCCAGCATCGTAAGGGAGGGGTATGCCGAGTTTCAGGTCAGGCCGAGCCGGAGTCGAAGACGGGCGCGAAGCGACCAAACAGGTGTGTTCCGAGAACCGGAACGGAGGCGCACGTTTAGGTACGCGAGTACTGGAAGCGCAGGAAACCGCCGTTTGCAGGCCGGCATCACCTGAAACTCGGCATACCTATGGCTGACCGTTGCCGGACAGGACCTGCGCCGCGCCCCGCATGGCGACGCGGAACGCCTCGTCGAAGCTGACGCCGCGCACCTGCCAGCTGTAGGTCCTGCCGCCCGTGGCCAGCCGCCAGTCGGCGATCCAGCCCAATTCCTTGTGGCTCCAGACGATCCTGCCGGCAAGCGCCTGGTCGGCGCCGGCCTGTTTGGCGGCCTTGTCCAGAGCCGCGATATCCACCTCGTGCAGCGCCAGCCCGGATTCGGAGAGCAGCGACGCCTTGGGGAATGCGATCCGCATCGCCAGCGGGTCGGCGGCATTCACGAACGATTCGCGCATCGGTTCGCCGCGCTCATCGTTGGCGGCCAGCGCGAAATGCCTGGCGCCTCGCTCCGTTGCGAGGAAGATCGCCAGCCGCGGCCGCTCGGCGAGCCACGGCTTGCTGCCGAGCGAGGCCAGTACCGGGTCGATCACACCAGGCCTGTAGAGGCAGGTAAGCTCGTGCGGCCGGTCATGCGTGCCTTGCTCGTCGTGGATCGGAATGCCTTCCATCCGGTCGCGATAGCGGAATTCGGCAACGAAGCTGCCAGCCTTGTCGCGCAGCGCCGCCATTTCAGGCTTTTTCGGCAGCCGCTGATCGCCAGAGACCCTGACCAGAACCGCATCCAGACAGGACTTGAAGCCGATCCGGCGGTTTTCTTCGCCCTGGCCGGTGACGATGGTCTTCGCGCGATAGAGGTCGTCCCCGGCCAATGCCGGACGAGCGGCCGCGCATACAATCAGGCCGATCGCCACCAGGGCAAGACGCGAAAATCCAAGCATGGGCTCAACGTCCGGTTTGAAAGCCCGTCATCAAGATGGTCCGTTCTAGCATCGGCTGCCGGCGGTGGCCAAGGCGGCAGGATTGCGCCCCGCCATTGACGCGCCCATGCGCCGCGTTTTAGCACTTCAGTCCCGGCGGCGCGGGGGAGGGATTCTTAGGCGATGGATTTTGGCGGCGGCAACGAGATCCGCTTCGAACGATCGGGCAGGGCCGGCGTTGTCACGCTGACGCGGCCGCAGGCGCTCAATGCCGTCACCCATCGCATGGTCAAAGCGCTCGACAAGGCGCTGCGCGCCTGGGAGCGCGACGACGGCGTCGATGTTGTCGTCGTCAAGGCCGAGGGCAGGGCGTTTTCGGCCGGGGGCGATATCCTCCACATTTATGAGGCCGGCCGGGCCGGAAAGCCGCCGGTCGATTTCTTCGCCGACGAATACCGGCTGAACGCCCGCATCGCGCGGTTCGAAAAACCCTATGTCGCGCTGATCGACGGCATCGTCATGGGCGGCGGCGTCGGCATCTCGTTCCACGGCTCGCATCGGGTACTGACCGAGAACGCCCAGTTCGCCATGCCGGAAGTCGGCATCGGCTTTTTCCCGGATGTCGGCGCCAGCCATCTCCTGCCGAACCTTGGCGGCAGCTTCGGCATGTATCTGGCCCTGACCGGAAACCGCATCCGCTATGGCGACGCCTTGTGGTCTGGCCTGGCGACGCATACGATCAAGGCGCAGGACCAGGCCGGTTTTCTCGATAGGCTGGTCGCGACCGGCGACCCGGAACCGGCGCTGCGCGGTTTTTCCGTCCCGGCCCGGCGCGAGACGGACAGTCCGACGCTGGAAGCGATCGCCCGCCATTTCGCGCAACCGTCGCTGGGTGACGTCATCGGCAGCCTGGAGCGCGCCGCACCCGCCGATGCGTTCGCGGCAAAGACGCTGGCGACGATCCGCACCCGCTCACCGACCAGCCTGCATGTCGCCTGGCGCGAGATCAGCGCCGGGCTGACGCTGTCGATGGACGAGTGCATGCGGATGGAGTTCCGCATCCTCAACCGCATGCTTGCCGGCCACGATTTCTACGAAGGCATCCGCGCCGCCATCATCGACAAGGGCTCGACGCCGCAATGGCGGCCGGCAGGCATCGACGACGTCAGCGCTGCCGACGTCGATGCCTATTTCGCTCCGCTCGGCGAACGGGAACTCGAACTGTGAGCGACGTCACGTCGAGACGCGTCGTGCTCCAGCCCTCGACGGCCGAGGTCATCTTCGCCTGGTTCCAGCGCGTCATATCGGGCTACTGCCTGTTGTTCGGGATTTTGTACTGGATCCGGCTGATCGGCTTCTATCCCGGTTCGTTGTGGCGCTTCGACCTGATGCCGGTGCATTGGCAGGTGGCGGCGGTGACGCTCGCCGTCTTCTTCCCCTTCGCCGCCGCCGGCCTGTGGATGCTGGCCTCCTGGGGGCCGGTGATCTGGTTCATCTGCGCGGCGACCGAGACCGTCATGTATGCCGGCTTTCCCGAGCTCTTCGGCCACCGGCCGCTTATCCTCGCCTCGCATGCGGCGGTGGCGCTGCTCTACATCGTCTTTCGCGTGGTGATCTGGATGCAGAAGCGCCAGAGCCGGCAATAGAGCATCAGACCGATGCTCAACAAGAATGGCGCCCGCGCGTCCTGTCGTACGCGCAAAGGACGCTCTAACTTCTATCGGCTTCCGCCCGGAATCATTGGCTAAATCTTTAGGTTAATCATCCTTGTTCGGGTGACCCTTCGTTAAGCCTCTTTCGAAACCTATTACCGGTAAGCTCTTGTTAGCCCTAGCGTTTAAGTCGAATTTTATGAGTATTCGATAGTGTCGCGATCAAGGTGAAAAACAAAAAATCACCAGGCGACAAACGAGAGGCAAAGACAATGATCAATTCCCGTCCGGCGGCGAAGACCGCCAACGTATCCGATGACCGTCGCGAGGCGATCCGCTCGCTGTACATGGAGTCGCTGCAACTGGTGGAGCGCCTGCACCGCCGCCTGCTTGACGTGATCAAGGACGAATTCGACCGCAACGGCCGTTCCGACATCAACGCCATCCAGGCGCTGCTGCTCTTCAACATCGGCAATTCGGAGCTGACCGCCGGCGAGCTGCGCTCGCGCGGCTACTATCTCGGCTCGAACGTCTCCTACAATCTGAAGAAGCTGGTCGATCTCGGCTTCATCAACCACCAGCGCTCGCGCATCGACCGCCGCTCGGTACGGATCTCGCTGACGCCAAAGGGCAGTGAGGTGGCGGAAGTCGTCGCCGGCCTATACGAGCGCCATGTCGGCTCGATCGAGCAGGTCGGCGGCATCAACACGGAAGAATTCAAGCAGATGAATCGCGCCCTGCAGCGCCTCGACCGCTTCTGGAACGACACCATCGCTTACCGGATGTAACGCATCCGCAGCATGTAGGGGAAAACCGCGCCGAAGAAGCGCGGTCGGGAGCGACCTAAAGACCGGTGCCGAAAAGCACCGGTCTTTCCGTTTCGTCACGCCAGACGATCCAAATCGCGGTCAGGGTCACGTTGCCGCCATATTCCCGGTGAAAGCGAGAATGCGGGTGATGTTGCGGCGAGAGCCAACCGTCTCCCTGCCAACCGTCTCTCTGAACGCGCATTGCGCCCGGCGCGTTCTCACACAGCAGCAACAGGGGGCCATGGTTGGCTAATTGTTAAGGACGCCAACCCTAGAGTACGGGCGGGATCGCCCGGTGAAAAAACTGTTACAGGAATGTCTGGAGCGTAAATGAGAACCAGTCGCCGTTTCTTCCTTTCTGGAGCCTCCGCGTTGGCCGCGACGATGATTGCCGGCGGCGCCAGCGCGCAGGACGTGATCGCGGATATCCTGAAATCCTCTGGCCGCGGCAACTGGGACGACCAGTTCGACGCCCGCGCCAGCCAGGGCGGCAAGGTGGCCTCGACGCTGCCGATCGTCAGCCTGCAGACCGTTGCGTTCACCGAGCAGGCGATCGCGCAGTATCAGAATATTGTCGCGCAGGGCGGCTGGCCGCCGGTTCCGGACACCAAGAAATTGCAGCTCGGCGTCATCGATCCCGACGTGGTGCCATTGCGCAGGCGCTTGATGATTTCGGGCGACCTGGCGCAGAGCGCCGGCCTTTCAGAGGCCTTCGATTCCTACGTCGATGCGGCGGTCAAGCGCTTCCAGGCGCGCCATGGCCTGCCTTCCGACGGGACACTGGGCCAATATTCGTATGCGGCGATGAATGTTTCGGCGCAGGTCCGGCTTGGCCAGCTGCAGACCAATCTGCAGCGGCTGCACGAGCGCGCCGGCACGCTGGGCAACCGTTATGTATTGGTCGACATCCCGGGCGCCCAGATCGAAGCGGTCGAGAACGACCGCGTCGTGCTGCGCCACACCGCCGTTGTCGGCAAAATCGATCGCCAGACGCCGATCGTCGATTCCAAGATCAACGAGATCATCGTCAATCCCTACTGGAACGCGCCGGTCTCGATCGTGCGCAAGGACATCATTCCGCTGATGCGGAAGGACCCCAACTATCTCAAGGACAGCAACATCCGTCTGTTCGCACCGGACGGCAGCGAGGTCGATCCGCTGACCGTCGACTGGTCGACCGACGACGCGGAGAAATACCGCTTTCGCCAGGATCCGGGCGCCGGCAATGCGATGGCCTCGGTCAAGATCAATTTCCCGAGCCCGGACGGCGTCTACATGCACGACACGCCGCAGCAGAGCCTGTTCGGCAAGATGATGCGCTTCGATTCCTCGGGCTGCGTGCGCGTCCAGAACGTACGCGACCTCGTCACCTGGATCCTGCGCGACACGCCGGGCTGGAGCCGCCAGTATTTCGAGGCAGCGATCAAGAGCGGCGAGAACATCCCGGTGCAGGTCACCAACCCGGTGCCGGTCTTTTTCCTCTACATCTCGGCCTGGTCGACGGGGCCTGGCGTCGTGCAGTTCCGCGACGACATCTACGGGCTCGACGGAGCCAACGAGCTGCAGATCACCTCCGCGCTCTAAGCGACTGATTTTTTTTACTGAAAGGGCCGCCGGTGAGGGCGGCCTTTTTGCATCCGGCTGGGGCGCGCGCTTTGCGCCGGGTCCGGAAAGCGCCGTTCGGTACAGGCCCATGCAAGTCGCCATCTTCATCCTGATCGTGCTCGTCTTCGTCGCCGTTTCCGGCGCGCTGGTCCGGCTGGTGCGGGTGCCATTGCCGGTGCTGCAGATTGCCATAGGTGCCGCACTCGCCTGGCCGATGCGCGGCATCCATGTCGAGATCGATCCCGAGCTTTTCCTGCTGGTGTTCATTCCGCCGCTGCTGTTCAGCGATGCCTATGGCGCGCCGAAGCGCGAACTGGTGGCGCTGCGCGGGCCGATACTGGACCTTGCCATCGGGCTGGTCTTCTTCACCATCGTCGGCTTCGGCTACGCCTTGCACTGGCTGGTGCCGAGCGTTCCGCTCGTCGTCGCTTTCGCGCTCGCCGCGGTGCTGTCGCCGACCGACGCAGTGGCCGTGTCCTCGATCGTCGACAAGAATGTGGTTCCGGCACGGCTGATGCACATTCTGGAAGGCGAGTCGCTGCTCAACGATGCGTCGGGACTGGTCATGTTCCGTTTGGCGGTGGCGGCGGTGTTGACCGGCAGCTTTTCCTTCGCCGCGGTATCTCTGACTTTCCTCTACGCCGTGGCAGTCGGCATCCTGGCCGGCGTGGTGGCATTGTTCGTTGCCGCCAAGGCGCTGCAATTGCTGAACCGCATCGGCGGCGTGCCAGCCGAGGCGCAGGTGCTGGTCATGATCCTGCTGCCCTTCGTCGCCTATCTCGGCGCCGAGCATGTCGGGGCTTCGGGTATCCTGGCTGCGGTCACCGCCGGCGTGCTGACCGGCGGTTCCGGAATTTTCCGCTTCCTCGGCGTTTCGGCGCGTATCCAGACGATGTCGCTGTGGACGACGCTGTCTTTCGTTTTCAACGGCGCGCTCTTCATCCTGCTCGGCCTGCAGTTTCCCGACATCATCGGCAACGTGCCGCCCGAGCTCAGCGGCCGCTATCCGGTCATCCAGCCGATCCTGACTGTGTTGGCGCTGACGCTGTGCCTGATCGCGCTGCGCTTTGTCTGGATCTGGATTGGCGACACTGCAGCCCGCGTCGTGGCGCGATTGCGCAAGCGCAAGGCCGAGCCGTTCGGACTGCGTATTCTCCTCGCCGGCTCGGTGGCCGGCGTGCGTGGCGCGATAACGCTGGCCGGCATCCTGTCGCTGCCGCTCGCCATGCCGGACGGCTCGCCCTTTCCGGCGCGAGACGTGGCGATCTTCCTGGCCGCCGGCGTCATCATCTGCTCACTGGCCATCGCCAGCCTCACGCTGCCCTGGATAGCGCGCGGGCTGGTTGAGCCGGGCGAGGATGCCGGCGCTGCCGAGGAACGCTTGGCGCGTGTCGGCGCGGCCAAGGCCGCCATCGCCCGCATCGAGAGCATCGCCGGTGCGGAAGACGGGGACGAAGGTGAGGTGCCCGGCGCCCGGCTCGCCGCGGCCGACAGCATCGTCGCCGGTTACCGCCGCCGCATCGCCGCCTCCGACGAGGCCGATGAAGCGCGCGCCGAAGCACGGGAAGCAGGACGGCTGGAGCTCGAAATGAGGCTCGCCGGCATCGAGGCCGAGCGCGCGGCCGTGCGCGCCATGTTTCGCAGCCGTGAGATCAACGATCACACCATGCAGGCGCTGTTTACCGAAATCACGCTCACAGAGGCCTTGCTGAAGGGCCGTCAGGCGAGGAAATAGCCGGCTCTTCGCCTCGCTGCCGCAATCCGGCCAGCAAATTTCGCGCTGCAAACGTGGCGGGGCGAAAGCAACTGTGTTAATGGCGCGGCAGGCCCCCCCGGACGACAAGGATCTCAAGCATGGCAACAGCAGCGGCAGTGTCGAACAAATTCGAATCCTTCTTCGAAACCACGCTTGTCGATGCGGATCCGGAGATTTTCGGCGCGATCCGCAACGAACTCGGCCGCCAGCGCCACGAGATCGAGCTTATAGCATCGGAAAACATCGTCTCCCGCGCCGTGCTGGAAGCGCAGGGCTCGATCATGACCAACAAATACGCCGAGGGCTATCCGGGCAAGCGCTACTATGGCGGCTGCCAGTTCGTCGACGTGGCCGAGGACCTGGCCATCGAGCGCGCCAAAAAACTCTTCGGCTGCAACTTCGCCAACGTCCAGCCGAATTCCGGCAGCCAGATGAACCAGGCGGTGTTCCTGGCGCTGCTGCAGCCCGGCGACACCTTCATGGGGCTCGACCTCAATTCCGGTGGCCACCTGACGCACGGTTCGCCGGTCAACATGAGCGGCAAATGGTTCAAGGTCGTTTCCTACGGCGTGCGCAGGGACGATCATCTGCTCGACATGGATGCGATCGAGAAGACCGCCCACGAGACCAAGCCGAAGCTGATCCTGGCCGGCGGCACCGCCTATTCGCGCGTCTGGGACTGGAAGCGTTTTCGCGAGATCGCCGACTCGATCGGCGCCTATCTGATGGTCGACATGGCCCATATCGCCGGCCTGGTCGCCGGTGGCGTGCATCCGTCGCCACTGCCATATGCCCATGTGGTTACCACCACAACGCACAAGTCGCTGCGCGGCCCGCGTGGCGGCATGATCCTGTGCAACGACGAGGACATCGCCAAGAAGATGAACTCGGCGGTGTTTCCGGGCCTGCAGGGCGGGCCTCTGATGCATGTCATCGCCGCCAAGGCGGTGGCCTTCGGCGAAGCGCTGAAGCCGAGCTTCAAGGTCTATGCCGAGAGCGTTGCCGCCAATGCCAAGGCGCTGGCCTCCAGCCTGCAGGAAACCGGTCTCGACATCGTCTCCGGCGGCACCGACAACCATCTGATGCTGGTCGACCTCAGGCCCAAGAACGCCACCGGCAAGCGCGCCGAGGCAGCGCTTGGCCGCGCCAACATCACCTGCAACAAGAATGGCATCCCGTTCGATCCCGAAAAGCCGTTCGTCACCTCGGGCGTGCGTCTCGGCACGCCGGCCGGCACCACGCGCGGCTTCGGCCAGGCCGAGTTCCGCGAGATCGGCAAGCTGATCGCCGAAGTGCTGGACGGGCTCAAGGCGGCGAATTCCGACGAGGGCAATGCAGCTGTCGAGGCCGCGGTGAAGGCGAAGGTGGCCGCGCTGACGGATCGTTTTCCGCTCTATCCCTATCTCGGTTGAGCTTACGCAAGTGTCATCCGTTATCGGCCGCACGAGAAGCACTGTTTCAGTGGGGACGGAGTCCGGACAGGAGCCTTGACGATGATGCAGATTTTTCGTGTCGCTGGCTTTGCCGCGCTTGGCGCGTTGGCCACACTGACCACCTTGCCGCTGTCCGCCGCCTTGGCACAGTCCGCGCCCACCCCAGCCGCACCGAAGACGGAAACCTTCGGCATGTGGTCCACCACTGTGGACGAGATCGATACCGGCGAGGATCTGCGCAAGACCTGCGTCGCCTCGACCGCCTTTCTCGACGCGAGCGGTACCAGCGGCACTCTTACGCTCGCCATCTCGAACGGCGATGCACTGCCGCCCAATGGCTATCCGACGCTTGTCATCGCCATGAAGAACAAGGACTTGCCGACTGGCGAGAATATTCCGGCGGTGTTCGGCGACAGCAACGGCAAGGTCAAGGCGACGGTCAATGCCATGGCGGGTGCCGGCGGAAAATGGATGTTGAACAACAAGCCCGAGATCAGCCTGGCGCTGCTGCGTTCGATGCGTCGCGCCAGCGCACTCGATATCACCTTCGCCGACACAGCGGTCGCGACCGTATCGATGGACGGCTTCACCAAGGCCTATCGCAGCCTCGGCGTGTCATGTGGGTTCCCGACGGTTGACGTCGCGCCGTAATCGGCTGGTATTGCCGTCTGGTATGATGCTGGCAATTTTCCTCGCGCCTCGCTATCTCTGAGGCGCGAGAGGCCATCGCCGGTGCTTTGCCATCCCGGCAAAAACCTCTAAGCCTTTCGCTCCACGAGAATCGCGAACACAAGGCTCTCCATGCGCTGTCCCTACTGCCAGTCCGAAGATACGCAGGTGAAGGATTCGCGCCCCGCCGAAGATGGCGCGGCGATCCGCAGGCGGCGCGTCTGCCCCGATTGCGGCGGCCGCTTCACCACCTTCGAACGTGTGCAGTTGCGCGACCTCGTCGTAGTGAAGAAATCCGGACGCAAGGTGCCGTTCGACCGCGACAAGCTGCTGCGCTCGGTCGAGATCGCCGTGCGCAAGCGCAATGTCGATCCCGAGCGTATCGACCGCGCGGTGACCGGCATCGTGCGCCAGCTCGAAAGCTCGGGCGAGACCGAAGTCGCCTCGGGCGAGGTCGGCCGCCTGGTGATGGAGGCGCTGAAATCGCTCGACGACGTCGCTTATGTCCGCTTCGCCTCGGTCTATCGCAATTTCCGCGAGGCCAAGGATTTCCACGACGTGCTGGGCGAACTGAAGGGTGACGAGCTCAAGGAAGAGGACGCCGGCTGAGCATGGCAAGGCGCAGCCAAGCCGAACAAGAAGTTCTTGATCGCCGCTTCATGGCGGCAGCACTCAGGCTGTCGCGGAAAAATGCCGGGCGGACCTCGACCAACCCGTCCGTCGGCACACTGATCGTGCGCGACGACGGCACCGGGCCGATGATCGTCGGCACCGGTGTCACCGCTGTCGGCGGCCGGCCGCATGCCGAGACCGAGGCGCTGGCCGAGGCCGGCGAGCTCGCACGCGGCGCCACCGCCTATGTCACACTGGAGCCCTGCGCCCACCATGGCCGCACGCCGCCTTGCGCCAATGCACTGCTCAATGCCGGCGTCGCGCGGGTGGTTGGGGCTGCGAGCGACCCCGATCCACGCGTGTCAGGCAACGGCTATGCGATCCTGCGTGCCGCCGGTGTCGAAGTGGTCGAAAAGGTGCTGCTGGCAGAAGCCGCCGAGCAGATGGCCGGCTATCTCATTCGATCTCTCAAAAAGCGCCCGGAAGTGATCCTGAAGCTTGCGCTTTCCAGCGACGGCAAGATCGGTATGGAAGGTGCGGGGCAGGTCTCGATCACCGGCGACATCGCCCGGCGCGAAGTCTATCTGATGCGCGCCGAAGCCGACGGCGTACTGATCGGCGTTGGCACGGCGCTGGAGGACGATCCGGCGCTGACGGTGCGTTTGCCGGGGCTGGAAAACCGTTCGCCGACGCGCATCGTGCTCGACCGCCAGATCAGACTGCCGGAAACGTCGAAGCTGGTGTCAGGCGTCGACCGGGTTCCGCTTTATGTGGCCGCCTGCGCCGAAGCCGATCCGCACCGGCGGGCCGCGCTCGAACGGGCCGGCGTGCGCTTTATCGGCACCGAGACGTATGAAGGCGATATTGCGCTGCCGGAACTGCTCGAGGATCTGGCGGCGCTCGGCATGGCCAGCGTGCTGGTCGAGGGTGGCGCCAAGGTGGCCAAGGCCTTCCTCACTGAGGGGCTGGTCGACCGCATCGTGCTGTTCCAGGGGCAGAAGCCGATCGGCAAGAGCGGCATTGCATCGCCCATCGACGCCGACCATATCCCGGCAGGATTTCGCAAATTGCGCGACATGCGTTTCGGCGAAGACAGCTACGCGGAGTGGATAAGACCATGATCCCAAAAAATGGGAACCGGTTTTTGGACAAGATAATGGTCAAACTGAAAGACAGAGTCTGATGTTTACCGGGATTGTCACCGATGTCGGCACCGTCGCTGCCGTGAAGCCGCTGAGAGAGGGCGTCGGCCTGCGCATCGACACCGCCTATGACCCGCAGACCATCGCCATCGGTGCTTCGATTTCTTGTGGCGGCGTCTGCCTGACGGTCACGGCGCTGCCGGAAAGCGGCGCCAATGCGCGCTGGTTCGAAGTCGAGGCCTGGCAAGAGGCGCTTAGGCTGACCACAGCGATGGGCTGGAAATCCGGCACGAGGATCAATCTGGAGCGGGCGCTGAAGATCGGCGACGAACTCGGTGGGCACATCGTTTCAGGCCATGTCGACGGCATGGCCGAGATCGTGTGGCGCAAGGAGGAGGGCGACGCCGTGCGCTTCACGCTGGAAGCGCCGCGCGACCTGGCCAAATTCATCGCACCCAAGGGCTCCGTCGCGCTCGACGGCACTTCGCTCACCGTCAACAAGGTCGAAGGCACCCGCTTCGACGTGCTGCTGATCCATCACTCGCTGACCGTGACCACCTGGGGCGAACGCCAGGTCGGCGACCGGGTCAATCTGGAGATCGACACCATGGCCCGCTACGCGGCGCGCTTGGCCGAGGCCGCGAAAGAGGGGCTTTGATGGCCCTGCCGGAGAGCGGCGTGGATTCATACGGTTGGTCCGAACAGGACGAGCACCTCGGATTTAATTCGCGCCTTGTTCCGTTCCGTTGGCGCTGCCCCTCACCCGCCTGCCGGCGACCTCTCCCCGTAAACGGGGCGAGGGGCGCTGTCATCGATGGTTTCGCCAATCACCAGCGTTGCAAGAAGGGCGCCGGCGTCGCGGCCAGCTTCTTTCGCCCCGTTTACGGGGAGAAATGCCCGGCAGGGCAATGAGGGGCAGCGCCGGCTTTCGGTAATTGATCTCTCCAGCACGGGTTGCGAACCCATCATTTGTCCGATTGCACTGGGCGCTCAAGCAAGCTTTGAACTTCCGGCCGATTGGCCGTACATTGCCGCTCAGGAGAACGACGATGATCTCACCCGCTTTGAAAACACCTTGCGGCCGTGTGCGCGGCGAGCGTCTGGAAACGCCCGTCACCGCTGACCAGAAGAGCCTCATAGAACATGCGGCGGCACTTCAGGGCCGGGCAGTGGTGGATTTCGTGCTGACCAGCGTGCTGGATGCTGCTCGCCGTGTCACCGAGGAGCATCAGCGCCTCGACCTGCCCGTCCGTGACTGCCAGGCTTTCGTCGATGCCCTGATCAATCCGCAGCCGGTGAACGATCGTCTGCGCGACACAATCCGCCGCTATCGTAAGGCCGCTGGCGTCTGAGCGGGGCATGATGACCAAGGGCAAAAAGACTTCCAGGCATGAAGAGCAACTGACGCGCGAAGCATTGGCCGATGTGGACGCCGGCCGCGTAATCGATCACCATGTCGTACTGGCTTTGGGCAGAAAGCCTTGACGCCAGTGAGCCGCTTCCAGCATCGCGCCGGGAAACCAAATAATCAGGGACTGTCGCCGCATCTCCACCAATCTTCCGCTTGCGATCAAACCGGCTTCGGCCTAAGTCACCGGCGATCCCGGAGACATCTATGGCTGGCACATCCCAACACGGCAAAGCGTTCATTCGCCCGAAGAAGAAGGCCCACCTTCTTGTCATCGAGGCGCGCTTCCATGACGATCTTGCCGACGCGCTGCTCGAAGGCGCGACAATCGCGCTCGAGGAAGCGGGCGCGACATACGATGTCGTCACCGTTCCGGGCTCACTCGAAATTCCCGCAGTGATTTCCTTCGCGCTCGACGGCGCCGCCGAAGGCGGGCCGAGCTATGATGGTTTTGTCGCCCTCGGCACCGTCGTGCGCGGTGATACCTATCATTTCGACATCGTCGCCAATGAATCCAGCCGTGCCCTGATGGACCTGTCCGTGCAGGATGCGGTCTGTATTGGCAACGGCATCCTGACCACCGAAAACGACGAGCAGGCCTGGACGCGGGCCAGGCGTTCGGAAGGCGACAAGGGCGGCTTTGCCGCGCGTGCGGCGCTGACTATGATTGCCCTCAAGCAACAGTTGGGAGAGCGATCGTGAGCGAACCCGCATCACCCGGCCAGCCTGCGGTACGCCACGCCAACAAGCGCGGTGCTGCCCGTCTGGCCGCCGTGCAGGCGCTCTACCAGATGGATGTGGCCGGCAGCGGCGTCTTCGAGATCACCGCCGAATACGAGGCGTTCAGGCTCGGCAAGGAAGTCGACGGCGCGCTCTATCGCGAGGCCGACGCACAATGGTTCCGCGCCATACTCGCCGGCGTCGTCGAGAACCAGAAGACCATCGATCCGATCATCCGCCAGGCGCTGACCGAGGACTGGCCGTTGTCCAGGCTCGATTCAACGCTGCGCGCCATATTGCGCGCTGGCGTCTACGAACTGATGAAGCGAGAGGACGTGCCGGTGGCTGTCATCGTTTCGGAATATGTCGACATCGCCAAGGCGTTTTATGAAGAAGACGAGCCGAAGCTGGTCAATGCGGTGCTCGATCGCGTGTCGCGCCGGGTGCGCGGCGAGGGGCGTGGCAAGGACGCTTTATGACGGCCGTTGCTATCGCCGAGGCTAGTCGGGAAGCGCGCCGCACGGCACTCATCCTTGCCGCTTCGCAGGCGATCATCGGTTCGGCCGGACCCATCGCCATTTCCGTGGGCGGGTTGGCCGGACATTATCTGCTCGGCTCCGACAAGTCGCTGGCGACCGCACCGATCACTGGCTTCAACGTCGGCGTGGCGCTCGGCGCCTTGCCGGCCGCCGCCATCATCCGCCGGCTCGGCCAGCGCGACGGCTTCATGACCGGCACGATCGTCACTGCGCTGGGTGGTCTGGTCGCCACGCTGGCGCTGTTCCAGGCCAGCTTCTGGCTGTTTGCCTTCGGCCTGCTGGTGATCGGCGTCGGCGGTGCCTTCGTCCAGCAATTCCGCTTCGCCGCCGCCGACAACGCGCCGTCTGAATTCAAGGCGCGCGCCATCTCTTTCGTGCTGGCCGGCGGCATCGTCACCGCCATTCTCGGGCCGCAGATCGTCATCTTCACCCGCGAATTGTTTGCACCAGTGATGTTTGCTGGCTCGTTCGCGTCCATCCTGGTGCTGGCGGCTGTCGGCGCCGCCATCCTGTCGTTCCTGCGCATCCCGGCCAAGACAATGGGCAAAGCGGAAATCGCCGACAGCGACGCGCGACCGCTCTCCGAGATCGTCACGAGGCCGCGCTTCGTTGCAGCGCTGTTTTGTGCCGTCGGCAGCTACGCGCTGATGAGCTTTGTCATGACCGGCGCGCCGCTCGCCATGGTCGGCTGCGGCCTTTCGACGGACGACGCCACGCTCGGTATTTCGTGGCATGTCATGGCGATGTTCGCGCCGAGTTTCTTCACCGGCTCGCTGATCTATCACTTCGGCGCCGAACGGATCGTCGCAACCGGCCTTGTGCTGCTGATCGGCTGCGCCGTAGTGGCACTGTCAGGCCTGGCACTGTGGCAGTTCTGGACGGCGCTGATCCTGCTCGGCCTCGGCTGGAATTTCGGCTTCATCGGCGCCACCGCGATGGTCGCCGACAGCTACCGGCCGTCCGAAAAGGGCAAGGTCCAGGGTTTTCACGACTTCGTCCTGTTCGGCTCCGTCGCCTTCGCTTCGCTGATGTCGGGCGCCGTCTACAATGCCTGGGGCTGGGAGATGCTGAACTGGATCATCTTCCCGGTGACGGTGCTGTGCTTCGTGGCACTGGGCGTGCTGAAGATGACCGCGCGGCCGACCAGCGGATGACCCCGAACCGAAGGTTCGGAAAGGATCATGCGCAAAATCAAAAGTGCTACAGCGTCCTTTGCGCGTCCAAACGGACGCGCGGCGCTGTAATGCATGTCGCGCAAAAGTGTGCAGCGGTTTTGTGATAACGACATGCGTAAAAACAACAACCTAAAGCGCGTCGCATGAGGCCGGCCAAACGCGACGCGCTTTAGTGACATGACGCTGTCGGGATCGGACAGCAGCGGATCCAGCCGCATCCGAACAAAATTATTGCCCCCATCCCCCTTCTTATGAAACCGTGTGCCCCGACGGGGCATTGAAGCCATGCTCATATGCGGCAGCCGTAATCCGGTTCTCAGCAAGGGATTTGTGAAATGTTTTCAGTCAAGGTTCTGGCCGGCGCGGCTCTAGCGCTCGGCATCACCGCAGCCTCGGCGAGCGCTCAGGTGGTGGTGTCGTCGAAGATCGACACCGAAGGCGGTGTGCTCGGCAACATCATCCAGCTGGTGCTGAACGCCAACAACATCCAGACCACCGACCGCATCCAGCTCGGCGGCACTCCTGTGGTGCGCAAGGCGATCACCGCCGGCGAGATCGACATCTATCCGGAATACACCGGCAATGCCGCCTTCTTCTTCGAAAAGGCCGACGATCCCGTGTGGAAGGATGCTGCCAAGGGCTATGAAATGGCCAAGAAGCTCGACTACGACGCCAACAAGATCGTCTGGCTGTCGCCGTCGCCGGCCAACAACACCTGGGCGATTGCGCTGCGCAAGGATGTCGCCGAGGCCAACAAGCTGGCGACGCTGTCCGACTTCGGCAAATATGTCTCGGGCGGCGGCCAGGTCGTGCTGGCGGCCTCGGCCGAATTCGTCAATTCGGCCGCCGCACTGCCGGCCTTCCAGACCACCTATGGCTTCACGCTGAAGCCGGACCAGCTGATCACGCTGTCCGGCGGCGATACGGCGGCGACCATCGCCGCTGCGGCGAACCAGACCAACGGCGCCAACTCCGCCATGGTCTACGGCACCGATGGCGGCATCGCGCCGTCCGGCCTGGTCGTGCTAGAGGACGACAAGGGCGTGCAGCCGGTCTACCAGCCGGCGCCGATCATCCGCGAGGCGGTGCTGAAGGAGCATCCCGCAATCGAGACGCTGCTGAAGCCGGTCTTCGCCAAGCTCGACCTCGTCACCCTGCAGGAACTGAACGGCCGCGTGCAGGTCGGCGGCGAGCCGGTCAAGGGCGTCGCCGAAGACTTTTTGAAGAAGAACGGGTTTTTGAAGTAGTCAGCCCGTTTTGAAAATGACGCCGGTGCGAGGCGCCCCCCTCTGGCCTGCCGGCCATCTCCCCCGCAAGGGGGGAGATCAGATGTCACTTTGGCTTTCGCCAATCTCCGAGGCTGCTGGACGGGCGCTCTTCACGAAGCTACCAATCTGCCCGCTCGGGGGGCTCCGATGACCATCCGCTTTGACAAGCTCGGCGTGGTCATCGCCGCGATCGTTGCTTATGCCGCCTTCGTGGCGCCCTTCGCCACCTTCCGCGCCAACCGCATCGTGCCAGGCGAGGCACGCTCGATCCTCGAGGCTCTGCCTGCGGCGGCAGGCCCGCTGCTGCTGGCGATCGTTGTCGCCGCGGGGCTCATCGCGCTGTTGAAGACGCCGCTGATCCTACGCCTTGCCGCCAGTGTGGTCGTGCTTGCAGCATTGGCGCTGCTGATCGGCGTCGCCGGCAGCTTCCTGACGCCTGAGGGCAATACCTTTGCCCGCATCTCGCCGGCCTCGGGCTTCTGGCTGCTCATCTTCGCCTTTACGCTTTTGCTCGCCGATGTGCTGACAAGGCTGAACCTGTCGCCATGGGCGCGGGTTGGCATACTTGTAGTCGCAGCTCTGGCCATCGGCCTGTTGCTGGTCTCGGGAAGCTGGAACAGCCTGTCGATCCTCAAGGAATATGCCAACCGTGCCGACAGTTTCTGGGCGGAAGGCTCCAAGCATGTGACGCTGGCGCTGGGTTCGCTGGCGGCGGCGGTGATATCAGGCCTGCCGCTCGGCATCCTCTGCCACCGCGCCGAAAAATTGCGGGCCGGCGTGCTCAACGTGCTGAACATCATCCAGACCATCCCCTCGATCGCGCTGTTCGGCCTGTTGATCGCGCCGCTCGGCTGGGTCGCCACGCATGTTCCCGGCGCAGCCGCGCTCGGCATTCGCGGCATCGGCACCGCGCCCGCTTTCGTTGCCCTGTTCCTGTATTCGCTGCTGCCGGTGGTGGCCAACACCGTGGTCGGTCTTGCCGGCGTGCCGCGCGCCGCCAATGACGCCGCACGCGGCATGGGCATGACCGATCGCCAGCGCCTGTTCGGCGTCGAATTTCCGCTGGCCTTCCCGGTGATCCTCACCGGCATCCGCATCGTGCTGGTCCAGAACATCGGCCTTGCCACCATTGCCGCGCTGATCGGCGGCGGCGGCTTCGGCGTGTTCGTGTTCCAGGGTGTTGGCCAGACGGCGATGGACCTGGTGCTGCTCGGCGCCGTGCCGACGGTGGCTATGGCCTTTGCCGCCGCCATCATCCTCGACGCGGTGATTGAAATGACCTCCACCAGGAGACGCGAGGCACAACCGGCATGATCGAGATCGAAGGCATTACCAAGCGCTACGACGCGACAACGGTGGTCGACGACGTGTCGTTGCTGATCGAGCCGCGCACCATCGCCGTCATCGTCGGCACCTCCGGCTCCGGCAAGACGACGCTGCTTCGCATGATCAACCGGCTGGTCGAGCCGACCGCGGGCGTGATCAGGCTAGACGGCGCCGACAACCGCTCGCTGCCCGGCTACGAACTGCGCCGCAGCATTGGCTACGCCATCCAGGGCCATGGGCTGTTTCCGCATCGCACGGTGGCGCAGAACATCGCAACCGTGCCGGTGCTGCTCGGCTGGGACGCGGCCCGCATCAAGCGCCGCGTCGACGAGTTGATGACGCTCTACCAGCTCGATCCCCAGGCGTTCGGGCCACGCTATCCGCACGAGCTCTCTGGCGGCCAGCAGCAGCGCGTCGGCGTCGCCCGGGCGCTTGCCGCGGAGCCGAACGTGCTGTTGATGGACGAGCCGTTCGGCGCCCTCGACCCGATCATCCGCAACAAGGCGCAGGAGGATCTTCTGGCGATCCAGAAGCGTTTCGGCACCACCATCATCCTCGTCACCCATGACATGGAAGAGGCGGTGCATATGGGCGACAAGATCGCGGTGATGGATGCCGGCAAGCTGGTGCAATATGCCAAGCCCGCCGAGATCCTGGCGAAGCCGGCCAGCGCCTTCGTCGAGACCCTGGTCGGCGCCAGCGAAAAACCGTTCAGGCTGCTGTCGCTCGGCCGGGTGCGCGACGCGGTGGAGACGGGCACCGCCGAAGGCGAGGCGATCCCCGCCGACGCCAGCCAGCGCGATGCGCTGGCCGAGCTCCTCTGGTCGGGCCGCCCGGCATTGCCAGTGAAAGGCGCCGACGGCAAGCCGCTCGGCCGCGTGACGGTGGACGGGCTGGTGAAACGCGCGGCGAGGCCGGCATGAAGGAGGCCGGTGTAAAAGCTTGGCTTCCGTCGCTGCTCAGGCTTGTCCTGGTGGTGTTGCTGGTTGCCTTCGTGACCAATCCCGGCTGGTTCGAGCCGCTTCTGAAGCCGCTGACCGAGAACAACGCGCCGGCAATCTACAATCAGGGCAGCCTTTTGACGTTGACGCTGCTGCATCTGAGGACCGTTCTGATCGCAACGGTGGCGGCGACCATCGTTGCCGTGGCCCTCGCCATCCTGGTCACCAGGCCGGCCGGCGTCGAATTCCTGCCGCTGTCGCGCAGCCTGGTCAATATCGGCCAGACCTTTCCGCCGGTGGCGGTGCTGGCGCTGGCCGTCCCGGCCGTCGGCTTCGGCGAAAAGCCGACACTTATCGCGCTGTTTCTCTACGGTCTGCTGCCGAACTTCGAGAACGCGCTGACCGGGCTGACGACGCTGCCGGCCAATGTGGTCGAGGCGGCGCGCGGCGCCGGCATGACCGGCTGGCAAAGGCTGGGCAGGGTCGAGCTGCCGCTCAGCGCACCGATCATTCTCGGCGGCATCCGGCTGTCGGTGGTCATCAGCCTCGCCACCGCGACGATCGGCTCGACCGTGGCGGCCAGGACGCTCGGCGAGGTGATCATCGCCGGTCTGTTGTCCAACAACCTCGCCTTCGTCCTGCAGGGAGGCCTGATCGTCGCAGCCCTTGCCGTGCTGATCTATGACGGGCTGTCTGCGATCGAACGCTACACTGCGCGCCGCATGGGGCGGGAGACAGCATAGCCGACGGCTCAGAGCTCAGATATCGCGTTCGCTCATCTCGGCCAGCGCCAAGAGATGTCACAAGAGCCCTGTTTTGAGCGGCCTGTTGCCGTGAATCGGGATCGAAAGGCGCACGATGCTGCCTTCCTTGCCGTAGATGTGATGACTGCCGGCAACACGCAAAAGCTACCAGCCTTGCCGCTCGATGGCACGCGCAAGCTCCTTGCCGGAAATGGACTTCAAACAGCGATTTCCATGACCCGGCCGGGTTCTGAAGTGAAAGATAGCGGCTCTACCGAGAGGCAGCCTTCGATCGCTTCACGCAAGTTATCGACAAGTTCGTCCAAGGTTTCACCCTGGGTCGCGCAGCCGGGAATTGCCGGCACTTCGGCCCAGTAGCCACCTTCTTCGGCTTCGTGAATGATCGCCTTGAACTTCATGAGTCATCTCCAATTCCACCCTGAAGGATAGGCTGCCCGCCGGTATTTGCAAAGCTGCATGAGCGCTGAGCTGCAAGTTCTTCCTGTCTGATCAGGCTCGCGACGGGTGTGGCAGTCCAACATCTGGAACGGCCAGCAGAAGGCTTTCATGTTCTACATGACCATGCTGGCTGTGCTGATCTTCGTCGTCAAGCTGACTGCGACCTGCGCAAAGGCTGACGACCGCCAGCCGATTTCAATCGATCTAATTGGGTGGCGGCGCTGGCGAGCGTGTTGCCGCCCATTGCTTTTGGGCGAAAGGCGGGGCTTTTGGGCGAAAGCCGGGCAAAAACCGAACAATATCTTGACGTTCGCAACCCTGTTTCGCATAAGCCGGTGCGAAGGGAGCGGATTACGCGCGCGGAATCCGCTCCCCTGTCTCAACGGCCCAGGGAGGGGTTCTTTTGGGTCATCAAGCGAGGAAAATCCGGCAATGACCATAATTTCAGCTGTCATCGCCTGCGGTCTGCTTTCAGTCCTTTACGCCATCTGGGCGACACGTTCGGTCCTCGCGGCCGATCAGGGCAATGCACGCATGCAGGAAATTTCCGCGGCCATCCGCGAAGGCGCGCAGGCCTATCTGGCGCGCCAGTACACCACCATCGCCATCGTCGGTGTCGTGGTCCTGCTGCTCGCCTGGTGGCTGCTTTCGATCACCGCCGCCATCGGCTTCCTGATCGGCGCCGTTCTGTCGGGCGCTGCCGGCTTCATCGGTATGCACGTCTCGGTGCGCGCCAATGTCCGCACCGCGCAGGCGGCTTCCAACAGCCTCGCTGCCGGCCTCGAGATCGCCTTCAAGTCTGGCGCCATCACCGGCATGCTGGTTGCTGGCCTGGCCCTGCTCGGCGTCTCGATCTACTACCTGATCCTCACCCAATTCATGGGCCTTCAGCCCAACGACCGTGTCGTCATCGATTCGCTGGTTTCGCTCGGCTTCGGCGCCTCGCTGATCTCGATCTTCGCCCGTCTCGGCGGCGGCATCTTCACCAAGGGCGCCGACGTCGGCGGCGATCTCGTCGGCAAGGTCGAAGCCGGCATTCCCGAAGACGATCCACGCAATCCGGCCACCATCGCCGACAATGTCGGCGACAATGTCGGCGACTGCGCCGGCATGGCCGCCGACCTGTTCGAGACCTATGCGGTGACCGTGGTCGCCACCATGGTCCTCGCCGCCATCTTCTTCGGCGGCACCGCCGTTCTCAGCGCCACGATGCTCTATCCGCTGGCCATCTGCGGCGCCTGCATCCTGACGTCCATCGTCGGCACTTTTTTCGTCAAGCTCGGCTCCAACGGCTCGATCATGGGCGCGCTCTACAAGGGCCTGATCGTCACCGGCCTGCTGTCGATCGTCGGCCTCGGCGTCGCCACCTCGGCAACGCTGGGCTGGGGCGAGATCGGCACGGTCGACGGCATGGCCATCACCGGCGCGAACCTGTTCATCTGCGGCCTGATCGGCCTTCTGGTGACCGGTCTCATCGTGGTGATCACCGAATACTATACCGGCACCGACAAGCGCCCGGTGAACTCCATCGCCCAGGCATCGGTCACCGGTCACGGCACCAACGTCATCCAGGGTCTTGCGGTCTCGCTGGAATCGACAGCACTTCCGGCGATCGTGATCGTCGGCGGCATCATATCGACCTACCAGTTCGCCGGCCTCTACGGCACGGCGATCGCGGTCACCACGATGCTCGGCCTCGCCGGCATGATCGTGGCGCTCGACGCCTTCGGCCCGGTCACCGACAATGCCGGCGGCATTGCCGAAATGGCCGGCTTGCCCAAGGAGGTGCGCCAATCCACCGATGCGCTCGACGCCGTCGGCAACACCACCAAGGCGGTGACCAAGGGTTACGCCATCGGTTCGGCCGGTCTCGGTGCGCTGGTGCTGTTTGCGGCCTACTCCAACGACCTGAAGTTCTTTGCCGCCAATAGCGACAAATATCCTTACTTCCAGGGTATGGGCGAAGTCTCTTTCGATCTCTCCAACCCTTACGTCGTCGCCGGCCTGATCTTCGGCGGTCTCATTCCGTATCTGTTCGGCGGCATCGCCATGACCGCCGTCGGCCGTGCGGCGGGTGCCATCGTCGAGGAGGTGCGCAAGCAGTTCCGCGAGGATCCGGGCATCATGGCCGGCACGTCGAAGCCGAACTATGCGCGAGCGGTCGATCTTCTCACCAAGGCGGCGATCCGGGAAATGATCATTCCGTCGCTGCTGCCGGTGCTGGCGCCGCTGGTCGTCTATTTCGGCGTGCTGCTGATCTCGGGCTCGAAGGCATCCGCCTTTGCGGCGCTCGGCGCCTCGCTGCTCGGCGTCATCGTCAACGGCCTGTTCGTTGCCATCTCGATGACCTCTGGCGGCGGCGCCTGGGACAACGCGAAAAAATCGTTTGAGGACGGCTTCACCGGCAGGGACGGCGTCAAGCATCTAAAAGGTTCCGAGGCACACAAGGCCTCGGTGACCGGCGACACCGTCGGCGATCCCTACAAGGACACCGCCGGTCCGGCAGTCAACCCGGCGATCAAGATCACCAACATCGTCGCCCTGCTGCTGCTGGCCGTGCTCGCGCACGGCTGAGGCCGCTCGGCCCTTCCGGGGCCGAAATCCAGAACCGAACCCGCGGGAGCGATCCCGCGGGTTCTTCTATTTTGGACGTCCAGCATCAGGGCATTGACGCCCGTGACGGCTCCAAAGCTCGTGTTCAAGTCGTCTGCGGCCCGCAGCCTGCGACGCTGGCTTGCTGTCTCAAAACAAAAACCCGCAGGATCGCTCCCGCGGGTTTTCGGTCGCCTGAGATGTTGCTGCTTCCAGGGAAGCAAAAGGAAAGGATGAGAAGCTGATTCTGCCGGGATGGATCAGGTGCCGGGCGCGCCGCCGCCGCCGCCGGGGAGGCCGGGCGCCAGCTTGCTGGCGCCGCCGATGATCTGGCTAAGGAAGTTCTGGTCCTTGCCGCCGGTCGGCGTGGTCCGCGAGATGAAGTCGAACACTTTGCCGTCCTTCAAGCCGTAATTGGCGATCTGGGTAACGCGCCCGTCCTCGCCGAAATAGACGGCGAGCACCTTCTGGTCGACCAGCCTCGGCTTGTCGAAGGCGACGTAACGCTTGCGCGTCTGCGAGATGTAGTAGAAGGCCTCGTTGTCGAAAGTCGCCTTCGTCGACGGGGTGCCGAGCGCCAGAAGCACCTGTTCGCGGCTCGAGCCGACCGGCACCAGGTCGATCGCCTGCTGGTCGATCACGTAGCCCTGCGTCAGCGTCTCGCTCGGATTGAGATCGCCGATCATTTTCGACGAGTTGCAGGCGGACAGCGCCGATGCAACCGCCAGCAGCGAGACCGCGCCGGCGGACCTGGACAAAGCGGACCTGGACAGAAAAGTCGACTTGAATTTCAGCGCGCGCAACTACAACTCCATTAGCTGGCCGCAACTTGCGCTGGGCCGCAAAACCGGTAAACCAGCTTGCTCGCCGATGCAACAAGGCCAATTCAAACAAGCGGTCCCCGGGAGACCACCCTCAATGTTCCAGCGCCTTTTTGGTCGCGAACGTCACGCCAACCGCGCTATCACCGAGGCGCTTTACGCACAAATCGTGGCAGCGGCGCGGCAAACCGTGTTTTATTCCGACTGGAATATACCGGACACGCCGCTTGGCCGCTTCGAGATGCTGTCGCTGCACATGTTCCTGTTCCAGCACCGGCTGCGCGGCGAGGGCGGTGTTGCCGGGGAGGTTGCGCAGGTGCTGATCGACGAATTCTTCATGGATGTCGAGCATTCGCTGCGGGAACTGGGCATCGGCGACGTCGGCGTGCCGAAGCGCATGAAGAAACTGGCGAAGATGTTTTATGGCCGCACCGCCGCCTATGACGATGCGCTGGAACGAAACGACCATGATGCACTCGCCGCCGCCCTTGCCCGCAATGTCAGGCCCGATGCCGCCACCTGGCCGCAAGCAACGCAACTGGCCGGCTACGTCGCCGATGTCTCCAGGCGACTCGCGGAACAGCCGACCGAATCGATTGTTTCCGGCACGGTGGCATTCCCCGTGGCCAAGACTATCTAAGAAAATAAGACTATCTAAGGAAAAGATGAAACACGCAGATTCCCAGAGCCCTGTGTCCTTCGTGGCCAATGTCGCCAGGCTGCCGCAAAAGGGACTGCCGGTGGTGATCGAGGCCGACGCCGCGCAGCGCGCCGCGCTGGCGGGCGAGCACGATTTGCTCTCGGTCGAGAACTACCGTGTCGAACTCCTGGTGGCGCCGTGGAAACGCAACGGCGTCAAGGTCAGCGGCCGCGTCGAGGCCGATATCGCCCAGGCCTGCATCGTCACCCTCGACCCGGTCGAGGCGCATATAGCCGAGGCGGTCGACGCACTGTTTCTGCCGGAGCAGTCCAAGCTTGGGCGGCACGGTTTCGAGGGCGGCGGCGAGATAATGCTCGATGCCGAAGGGCCGGACAGCCCGGAAACATTTTCCGGCAATACGATCGATGTCGGGGCGCTCGCCGAACAGTTCTTTGGGTTGGCGATCGATCCCTATCCGCGCAAGCAAGGCGTTTCAATGGAGGCTGCCGACGATGCCGGGACTGCGGAAAGCGAATTCCAGCAAAAGCTGCGTTCCCTGCTGGGAAAATCCTGAAAACCCGACCCAATCGGAGAAAGCCGGTTGTGCGGCAGCCCAAAAACGCTATTTTCGCCGAACCTTCGCGAGCCCCAAAACCGTTGCCAGCGCCAGGCGCTCGCTCAAGCAAACTGTGAGATGAACACCGCGTGATCAGGATTTCCATCGATGCCATGGGTGGCGATCACGGACCAAGCGTGGTCATCCCGGCGCTCATGACGGTCGCGACACGGCGTCCCGACATCCGCTTCGTCATCTATGGTCGCGATGAGGCAGTGCGCCCCGAACTCGCAAAACTCCCCAAGTTGGCGGAAGTGTGCGAGTTCATTCACTGCGAGATAGCAGTCAGGATGGACGACAAGCCGAGCCAGGCGCTGCGCCATGGCCGCTGGAAGTCGTCGATGTGGAAAGCGGTCGAGGCGGTCAAGGCGGGCACTGCCGACGCCTGCATCTCGGCCGGCAACACCGGCGCGCTGATGGCGATGTCGAGGTTCTGCCTTCGCACCATGGCGACCATCGACCGTCCGGCGATTGCGGCGCTCTGGCCGACATTGCGCGGCGAAAGCGTGGTGCTGGACGTCGGCGCCACCATCGGCGCGGATGCGCATCAACTGGTTGACTTTGCCATTCTGGGCACAGGCATGGCGCGCTCGGTTTTCGGCATCGAACGGCCGACCGTCGGCCTGCTCAATGTCGGCGTCGAGGAGATCAAGGGCCAGGAAGAGGTCAAGGAGGCGGGCCGCATGTTGCGCGAGGCCAACATGGCCTCGATGAACTACCATGGTTTCGTCGAGGGCGACGACATCGGCAAGGGCACGGTCGACGTGGTCGTCACCGAAGGATTTGCCGGCAACATCGCGCTGAAGACGGCGGAAGGCACCGTAAGACAGATCGCCGGTTATCTGCGTGCCGCGATGGACCGGACGCTGATGGCCAGGATCGGCTATATATTCGCCAAAGGCGCCTTCGATCGCCTGCGCGAAAAGATGGATGTCGGCCGCTCCAATGGCGGTGTTTTCCTGGGTCTGAACGGCATCGTGGTGAAAAGCCATGGCGGGGCTGATTCGGACGGCTTTGCGGCGGCGATCGAGCTTGGCTACGACATGGTGCGCAACAATCTGCTCGACCGCATCGAAGCCGATCTCGACCTGTTCCATGCGCGCAATCCGCATGCCCAGAGGAAATCCGACGTCGTTGCCGACGCAGAGGAATAGGAAAGAGCCTTGATCAGATCAGTCGTGCGCGGCACAGGCGCCGCGCTGCCCCGCCGCATCATGAAGAATGCCGATTTCGAAGGCATGGTCGAGACGTCAGACGAATGGATCGCCCAGCGCACCGGCATTCGCCAGCGCCATATCGCGGCCGACGACGAGACGACGGCTTCGCTCGGCGAGGCTGCGGCGCGCGCAGCCCTCGACAATGCCGGCCTGACGCCGGCCGATATCGACCTGATCGTGCTGGCGACTTCGACGCCCAACAACACCTTTCCAGCGACCGCCGTCGACATCCAGAACCGGCTCGGCATGCATCACGGCTTCGCCTTCGACATGCAGGCAGTGTGCTCGGGCTTTGTCTACGCGGTGACGACAGCCGACCTCTATATCCGCGGCGGCCTGGCCAAACGCGTGCTGGTGATCGGCTCCGAAACCTTCTCGCGCATCCTCGACTGGAGCGATCGCTCGACCTGCGTCCTGTTCGGCGACGGCGCCGGCGCAATGGTGCTGGAAGCAGGAGAGGGGGCGGGCAGCATTGCCGACCACGGCGTGCTGGCGGCCAGCCTGCGCTCCGACGGGGCCCACAAGGACAAGCTGTTCGTCGACGGTGGACCGTCGACCACTGGAACGGTGGGCCATCTCAGGATGGAAGGCCGCGAAGTGTTCAAGCACGCGGTCGGCATGATCACCGACGTCATCGAGGCGACGTTCTCAGCTGCCGGCATAACCGCTGAGGATCTCGACTGGTTCGTGCCGCATCAGGCCAATAAACGAATTATCGACGCTTCCGCCAAAAAGCTTGGGATAGCAGAGCAAAAGGTGGTGGTTACGGTCGATTTGCACGGCAATACCTCGGCTGCTTCCGTGCCGCTGGCTCTGTCGGTGGCCGTCGCCGACGGCCGCATCAAGAAGGGTGACCTGGTGCTGATCGAGGCGATGGGCGGGGGCTTCACCTGGGGCGCGGTTTTGGTTCGCTGGTAAGTGCCGAACTGACAGGTTCGGTCCTTGACCTTGCCGGATCAATTACTTAGGCTCTATCTCTGCTTGTATAGAGTTATGTTTTTGAGCTGATGGGGACGGTTCGCATGGGGGGAAAGACACTTACGCGCGCCGATCTTGCTGAAGCCGTTTATCGCAAGGTTGGCTTGTCGCGCACTGAATCGGCCGAGCTCGTCGAAGCGGTTCTGGACGAGATTTGCGAAGCGATCGTTCGCGGCGAGACGGTGAAATTGTCATCGTTCGCGACGTTCCATGTCCGCTCCAAGAACGAGCGCATCGGGCGCAATCCCAAGACCGGCGAGGAAGTGCCGATCCTGCCGCGCCGGGTGATGACCTTCAAATCGTCGAATGTGCTGAAGAACCGCATTCTGCGCGCCCACCAGAACAGCAAGGCCAAGGGCAGCAAATAGCGGCTGCGCATCAAAGCCCGGTTGAAAACGGTCGCCCGCTTTGACGCCGGGCTTGAATATTGTTTCATAAACCGCTGAAATAAGGCCCGATTCGGCAGAACCAGCCGGATCGGAATGACTCTTTGTTGAGCATGATCTTGGCCGAGAACCGATTCCCACTTTTCGGGATCATGCTCCAGCGTGAGGATTTCGTCCATGGACAAGAGCCCCGATGCTTTCCGCACCATCAGTGAGGTCGCAGAAGATCTCGACCTGCCGCAGCATGTGCTGCGTTTTTGGGAAACGCGTTTCAACCAGATCAAACCGATGAAGCGCGGCGGCGGCCGCCGCTACTACCGGCCGCAGGATGTCGAACTGATCAAGGGCATCCGCCACATGCTCTACGACCAGGGCTATACGATCAAGGGCGTGCAGAAGCTGCTGCGCGAGAACGGCAACCATTTCCTCGTCGCCATCGGCAGTGGCGACATGGCGGCCGTCGAGGCGATCTCGCAACGCCGGCAGGCCGATGCGGTGCCGCTGACGCCGGCGGCCCAGCCGCGCGGCGCCGATGACGAGATGCTGGTCGGCGAGCCCAAGGTGAAACCCAGCCGGCGCTTTTTCGGCCTGGGCAAGACCGACGACGACGGGCCGGTGCAGCCGGGCACGTCGAAACTCTCGCGCGACAACCGTGCTTTGCTGCAGGAGGCGCTGTTCGACCTTCTGGAATGCAAGCGCCTGCTCGATCAGGTGCGCTAGCGCATGACCCCGAAAATCGGAATCGATTTTCGGAAAAGGATCATGCGCAAAATTAAAGTGCTACAGCGTCCCTTGCGCGTCCAATAGGACGCGCGGCGCTGTAGTGCATGTCGCCCAAAAGCATGCCCTCGGGCTTGAGCCGGATGCGCAGGACAACGACGCATAAAAAGAAAAAGTGGGTCGCATGAATCCCTTCAGACCCAGCGCGCTTTAAGGCCCGATCGATCGCCGGCAAAAACCGGAACTGCTTCCGAAATCATGCGTTCTTTTTCGCAAAGGAAGGAAGCATATCATGGTATCTTTTTCGACCCTCTCCGACATCGACCTTGAAAAGCAGGTCGCATCCCTCTCCAGGGAACTGGCGGCGCTGAGAAAAGCCGTGTCCAGGCGCGGCAGCGCCTATTACGAGGACGGGCGTGAAACCGCGTCGGACTATTACTCGGACCTTGCCGAGCGCATCAGTGACGCTCTGCCTGCGATCAGGAGGCATAGCAGGGTGATAGAGAAGACAGCCCGCGATCATCCCGCGACAGCGGCCGCTGTCGGGTTGGTTGTGGTCGGGCTCGTCGCCAGCCTGTTGCTCAGCCGACAGCAGAAGACGTCGCGACCGACATCCAGATCGGCACGTTGAAACAAAGAAAATGGCGGCGCGGACGACCGCCATTTTCGTTGATAATAAGTCGATCAGCGCGCGAGCTTGAGCTTGTTCTTCGGGCTGACCTGCGCGGTTTGGCTGCATTTGCCATAGACGGTGCCGTTGGGGTCGGTAGCATCCGTGTATGTACCCTTGCAGTCGAGCTCCAGCACCAGACAGTGACCCGCACCCTTACAAACCGCGCCGCCGTCGCCGGTGGGGTGCGTGCCGTTGGCGAAGGCCGAGCTCGGAACGGAAATCGAGCCGAAGGCCGAGACGACGATGGCAGCGGCGAGCGGCAGGCGCTTGAAGTTCGAGATATTGGTCATTCGAGCATTTCCTTCTCTGGATCGAGGATCGCCGTCAGGGCGTCCTTCTGGTTGGGGACTGCCTTTGTGGCGTCCATACCGTCTTGGTGCGGCCCGGAGAGGAAAGGTTCACGCGTCGGTTCAAAAATATTCGCAGCCCCCTGACGCGTTCTGCGCTTGGGTCAAGCTCCCGCCGCTGATTCGATCCGTTCAAAGCGGCTGACGGGCCAGCGACAGCCGCTTAACAAGGGAGCGGCTCAGAACCGTCGAACAATTCGGCGATCGGCCAGTCAAAGAACTCGATCGGGATGACGGTCCCGTGCCGGTGCCGCCGAGGCCTGTGCCAGGCTGCGCCGATCGGAATCACGATGCCGTGACGGCATTTTTGGTGCTTGGCAAATCACCATCGAGAGGGCATTCTCTGCGCCGTCTCAGGCAACTTCTTGATTTGATCAAACTCTTTAAATCCACGGAGTTGCCAAATGCCCCAAATAGCAACAAGCGAAGCTTTTTCCGAACTGTCGGCGACCGAAGCTGCCCCCGACCACAGCGCCCTCAAGGCCATCCGAGAAACCAGGGGATACAGCATGGAAGAGCTGTCTCTGACGTGCGGCCTGGCGGTCGATGAAATCGCGGACATCGAGAACGGCAAGAATGCAGATTTGTCGAAGCTTCGGCGAATAGCCTCCGCGCTCCGGCTTCCGGAAGACGCGCTGATCAATACAGCCGTGCTGACAAAATCCGTGGAAAATCGACGGCCCGTCTCATAACAGCGACGCCAGAGGATCAAGCCAGACAAACGAGTGTGATTCTGGATTTGAAGTTCCTGAATGCTGACGACGTCCAACAGAGCAGGAACTTCAAATCCACAATGCAGGGCATCGGCGCGACGGCCGCCGAATTCGGTTGACCCGAACCGGGTTATCACGATACATCGCGACCGGTCCGGAGTGTAGCGCAGCCCGGTAGCGCACTTGACTGGGGGTCAAGGGGTCGTCGGTTCGAATCCGGCCACTCCGACCATTAAAAACAAAGACTTAGTCAGTATCCCCCAAGCTGGCTATACGGAAAATAGCCGCACTGTAGCCAGCACAACAACCGCGCGCAAGGTGGACGCGGCAGATGTTGCCTGAGCCGCCGCATCGGTGTTGCCGAAAACGGTTCACCGCCGCGCCCGATTTGAGACTATGGTGAATCGGGATCACGGCGGTAATGACGAATTGTGTCTTCGGGAACCGGGCGCAGTGTTCAAGCGCCACGCGTTTAGGTTCGTTTCCTGTGCATTGATCATCATTCGCGGGTTGCCGCAACCTGACGTTGCGTTAGGTTGACGCTGCGACTCGTATGTACCAAACCGACACACTATATAACGGAAGTCGCCCGCACATTAACGGCAAGCCGTCGATTGGAAGAGATCACCACGCTTTCGCCCAAAAACAAAGGGAGAAGCGATATGACCTTCAACCGCGCAACGGATCCAGCGCAGATTTCAATGCTTGCCGCGGTGGTCGACGATTATTGCCATCAGGCCGGGATAGCAGTTGGCGACCCGGCCAGAGAGCGTCTTGGTCGTCACATCATCGAGTTATTCCAAGGCGGCATGGATGAGCCAGACGAGTTGTTGTTGGCCTTGAACCATCGCTATGATGAGTGGCTTGGCGAGGTTGGCCTACCGTCGTCTTCTTCAGAACGGGCAGCTGAGGCTGGTCCTTCTAAGGAACTGGCGCATTACCCTTCAGTTTCTCCGCAACGCTTCCCTCAACGAAAAACCCCGCCGAAGCGGGGTTTCTAGGTTGCGGTGCGAGGCGGTCAGGCCGCAAGTTCGGCGGCCCATTCCGGTGTTAGCAAGCAAGCCGCCCAAGCCTCATCATCAATCGGCCGCAGCGCCGAGCCTAGCATCATTCTATCCCGGTTCGGATCCACGGTTGCGAACGATCGCACGCCGTAAATCTCTCCTAGATTGCCGGCCTTGTGCCGCATCATAACCAGCGATGGCATGTCTTGGTCGCGGTGGGTGATCCACTGGCCGAGTTCGATTGCCATGTTCCGGCCGGTCTTTCCGTGACGGTTGCATGAGCGTTCATTTATTCTCTCCAGATGGCCACTCAGGCCGCGCCGGATAGGCCCGGCAGCCGGGGGTGAGAGGCGACAGGCTGGGACCGTGAGGCACGACCGCGTCTTCGATGAACTAATCACCGCCACTCGACTGGCGCAGGCTAGCCCACGCCGCGGCTTGCCGAGATGTACGAACTTCAGGTCTTCGAAAACGTTCGGTGGCGTGCAAAATCAATTCATTATTCTATCGAAGACGCAAAAGAGGCTGCCGCCGATATCATCGTGGCCCGTCTGGAATGGGGAGACGCCCAATGAGCGCCGCATCGCTGGCGGGATCGATCTGCACCAAGCGGTATGCGGCCTCGACCAGACACCGTCGCGCGCGTATCCTGCTGCAAAGCGCGGTATTCTCGGCCAGCAATTCCTCTGTGCGCTCAAGCGCGAGCTTTGTCCGGTTGATGCGCTCCCTGGCATCCGCCATCGCGCGTCCGTGGGGTTCCATGGTGTTCATCATGATTTACTAACTCATGGCGGACCGGATCGTTCCCGCCTACCAGAATTGGATCTTGGCGGCAAACTCGCTGCAGGGCTGGTGATTGGCATAGGCATTGCCGTCGGCCTGGCGCTTGCCGGCTAGCTAATTCTGCTAGCTTCTTCCTGCGGCGAACCCCAAACCGCCTGGCCGGCGCCCTAAAGGCAAATCTACCCCAACGCCCCCCAAGCGGCGCCGGCCACTTTCAGCCCCTTCGTTCGAAAGTTGGCTTCCAGTCGCGATTGCGCGCCCGCTGCTGGCCTTCGTAGTCAGGAATGCATGTGAAGAACACCTGCCGGCGGTCACGCCGGCAGCCTTGCAATTTGAGCAGATAAAGAGCCCGACCAGGTCGTCATGCATCGAGCCGTGGTCACGGCCGAGCCTGTCAGTCAGCGCCTGGATGTCGAGCTTCGTCGATTTGCAGCACATCGGGTGCGCACAATTGACATAGATGGTTTCGCGGGCGGCCAGAGTGTCGGCGAGGGTCTTTCGAGGCATGGCGATCTCCGTTGAAGGGGGTTCGCCGCAATGGAGATTATATTCCTCATTTCGAAGGGCGCTAGCAAGCCCACCAGGCCGGGACGCTCGATAAGATCGCATCTTGCATGTATGGACTCGCTCGCTGACTAGCCGCATTCTCTCGCCCGCAAGCGGCCAGTTGGCGAAAGGCGGGGCGATGAAGCGCGTTTGCCTGACAGCACTATTCGTAACGGCGGCTCTATCTGCTCACGCCGATGGCGGTCGCCGGAGCATGATACCTGCTTGTGTGTCGGCAGTCAGAATGGCAGTCAGGATCGCGTCGGCAGTCAGGATCATTCGCCCGGACTTCTTTCGGCTCCTGCATGCCGACGAAGATTTCGCCGAGCGTACCGCAAGGATTGAGTACGCGACCCCAGACGACCACGGCACATTCGTTCATCATTCGGCACATTGCCTTTTTTGGAATCGCCGCCTGACTGGGATTAGCATCGACGGAGATGTCGAGGGACACATCATCGTAGACTGACCCGCGTGATGGCTACTTAGCTCTCATCCCAAAAGTCCTGCAGCGAGGCGTGGCGAAGGTCGTCCTCGCCCCTGAGGTGCTTCACGCGGGCTTTGATTCCCGCCTTGACCCACTGCGTTGCCGGTCGCTTCGGCATGTCCTTGGGCGGTGGCCCAGCATGTTCCTGAACCCGCTTCCAAAGCCGCTCGCGCATCTCGCGATTTACACTGACAAACGCGCTGCCGACATATTTGCGCGTGCCTGGTTCTGCCATGAGTGCGAACGCCGGCTTACCCCGCTCGCGTTCGATGCCAAGCAATTCGAACTCGCTTTCGGTGAAGGATTTTGTTTTCAGCCAATTGGTGGTCGGGCCGCTGCGATATTTGCTGTCCCGACGCTTTGATACCATCCCTTCCAGGCCGGCCCCGTCGATCAGATGATAGATCGCATTAGCCTCGCCCGGCATCGTCTCGCTGAACTGGATGCGGCTGTCAGACCCTATAAGGCCGGCCAGGATTTCCCGCCTGTCCTCCAGCACCATGTCGCGCAAGTCGTGGCCGTTGAGATGCAGCAGATCGAATGCGACGAAATAGAGGTCGTGCTGGCGCCTGGTGATTGCCTTGCGCAGCGCGGCAAAGTCCGAAAGGCCAGCCTCATTCAGAACGACGACTTCGCCGTCGATGATGGCGTTCTGTACGCAGAGACCTTTGGCTGCCTCGGCCAAATCGTGGTACTTCGATGTCCAGTCTAGTCCGCGGCGAGTGAAGATCCGCACACCGTCGGCGTCGATGATGATCTGGGAGCGGTAGCCGTCGAATTTGGCTTCATGCATCCAGTCATCGCCTTGGGGCGGCTTGGCTACCAAGGTCCGCATCATCGGAGGAATAAATTCTAGCCGGCCGCCGGCACTCACTCGTTTAGCCACCAAATTGACTCTAGGCTCATCCGATTTGACAGCCAGGGGAACGGAACGTGACCATTTTACTAAATTAGTAATGATGCATGAGAGGCTTATGGTAGAACTAGCCGGCGACCCAAACCCCCGCCGGTTAGGCCCGGCGGTCGGTTGCCTACCCCGCAGCGGCTGTCGGGCCGTCTGAAGTGGTAGGCACGGTGAGGCCAAGTGACCCGAATTAGAACCAGCCAGATCGGCATGCCGTTCTCCTTGAAATAGGACACCACCGGCAGCGTCAGGTAAGCCGTGGAGCGCCGTCCGCGTCACATTCGCCTTAGTAGCCGCCGCCGCCCATGCCGCCGCTACCGCCGGGGCTACCGCTGCCACCGTTTGTGGTCTGTGTCGTGGAATGCTGCGCTCCACTGCTGGTCATGCACCCGGCGGCACCGGTTAGGATCATGAGCAAGACTGCGATTGTGATGTGACTGGGCATAAGGGTTGTCTCCCTTCCGTGGGTTCCCCCGCAATCGGTCAACAACATTGCGCTCGGTTCTATTCCATCACGATCGAGTGACGGATTTGGGGCTTTTGACACCCATTTCAGACAGCTTTTGCCTTGGTCATGCCGGATCACCACCCAGCCCTTTTGAGATAGGCCGCGTCGGCGCGGCCCCAGTGATAATCACGACGGGCCGAGGTTGTGTTTAAGCTATGCCTCGATCTGTTCGCCCACGAACTCCAAAATTCGGCCACACGACGCGGTTGCTGATATTCACTATGCCAATTTCGCTTGCAGCATCTTGGTTGATACTTCACCATGCAGTGGAACGATTTCTAGCGTCCGAAGGTGGAAGGTTTTGATCAAAATTGGCCTCAGCGTGGTTGCTGCAACCGTACTCCTTGTGACGCGCGCCTGGTCAGCCGACAATTCAGGAGTGGATCAGGCGCCGCAGACTGATGTCGACGTTGTCATTGAACTCGGCCTTGGCGGAATAATTCAGCCTGAATACGAAGGTTCAAAGGATTATGAGATTTGGCCGTGGCCAGTGATCGGCTTCGGCTATCTCGCCATCCCCGGTTTGTTTGCAATCGGTAGCCCAGAGGCTCAGGCAGGCGGATTCGCGATCGGTCCGTCCTTCAACTACACCTCTGATCGGGACGTCAGCGATGATCCAGACCTGTCCGGGCTTGATGATGTCGACGCTACATTCGAAGCTGGTTTGCGGGCCAGCTATGAATGGACCAACGCGGAGGTTTGGGGAGAGGCTCGCTATGCTTTCGGGGGTGCTGACGGTGTCGTGGGTGAATTCGGCGTGAACGCGGTGGCCCGGCCTACGCCTGAGCTCGAGCTCAAATTGGGACCTTTCGCGACAGTTGCTTCAGCCGACTATATGGACAGCTATTTCGGAGTTTCGGCTCGAGAATCCGCTAACACAGGCTTCAGAGTTGACGCCTTTGATCCAGGCGGTGGCTTTAAGAGCGTGGGTATCAGGGGGCTTGCAAGATATGAATTTCGGCCGACCTGGTTTTTGAACGCAAAGGCATCGTACAGTAAGCTTGTGGGCGACGCCGCCGATTCGCCGATTGTTAAGTTTGGCAGCGAAGATCAATTCGCTTTCGGCTTGAGTATCTCGAAGAGGTTCTCGTTCGACTTGTTCTAATACCTGGCGTCTGGGCCCGGCCGCGTGAAAGAAGGCCCGTGACAGATGGGAGCGCGGTTGGCTTAAGCGCAACCGCTATGGAGATGACCACTGGTTGGTTGAGCCGATCACCGACAACAAGGCCGTAATCTACGTTCTCGCAATCCTCTTTTTCATCGTCCTACCGATCATACTTGGCCTTAACGGCATCTCTCATTAGGTCTCTGGGGGTCCACTTCAACGGAGCACGGTCAAAACGCTGATCGACCGTGGGATTGATGCCGACGCAAGGGCTGGTTTGGTCGAGCAATTCGTCCGGCTCAGCGCTCGCTTGCCCGATCTGAGGCAGGCTGAGAGAACGTCAGGATCGTTGGCTTCGACGCGAGCGCTCAACGTGGCGGTTGCCGAACAGCGGCGGCTGATTGTCGAGGTGTACAAGGGCGCGAAACCGAAGCGGGTGCAGGTCGATCCGGAGCCCGAGCCCGAGGCGGATCGAGTATGGCGTGCGAGGT